>NZ_OZ026451.1:1525000-1766256 GCF_964019545.1 Rickettsiella endosymbiont of Xylota segnis
CACGACTTATGGAAGATATGGAAAAAGCCGGTTTGGTCAGCGCTATGGAAAGTAATGGTAATCGTGACATTCTTATACCCGATAGATTAAATGAATAAATTTATTTTCAAAATATGTTTAAAAACTCTGACATGATAAATATTATTTTTAGCATTTCATTATTTTTAGCATTTCAAAAAATTCGATTTCCTCTCTCAATATTCTTGAATTTTTTAAAGAATGTCATTCTATAATCTTTCATTACAAAATATTTAATAAATTTTTTTATTTAGACAATTAAAAAATAATTCGGTATTATTTTTTAATTGTCTAAATTAATTTATAAATATTTTTTATTAAAATGATTCAAAATAAAGTTAGAAATAAAAATAAAAAAGCTGTCAATCAAAAATAATAATTTTCGGCTTATTATTGGAAAATAAAAATAATTTTTTATATTGTACGGAGGAAAGAAACTTTAATTAAAAAAATCCACCGTACAATTTTTTGTTTTCGGGTTAAAAAATTTCAATCAAATTAAACCCATTTGTTTTATTTCATCTTTTTCTGCTCGCAACTCATTTAAGCTCAGTTTAATTTTTTCTTGTCCAAATAAATTATGCTGAATATCAGTGACTATGCTAAATTGATCATTTTCAACCCGGCTCGGAAAAGAAAATATTAATCCTTTATCAACTCCATATTGACCTGTCGAGCATGAAGCAACCGAAAAAAAATCATCTTTTCTTGTATCATGTGTTAAATGATAAATACTACCCACTACTGCATTAGCTGCAGAAGCAGCAGAGGATGCTCCTCTAGCCTTAATGACAGCTGCTCCTCGTTTCTGCACTAGTGGGATAAAGTCATTTTCTAACCAATTTTTATCAGTAATCACTTCAATTACAGGTTTATTTGCAATTTTAGCATTATAAAAGTCAGGATATTGCGTTGATGAATGATTTCCCCAAATTGCCATTTGAGTCACTTCATCGACTGAAACTACCGCTTTTTTAGCCAATTGAGCGCGAGCTCGATTTTCATCTAATAAAGTCATAGCAAAAAAACGATCCTTGGGGATATCTGGAGCATGGTGCATGGTGATCAAACAATTGGTATTACAGGGATTGCCTACCACAAAGATTTTTACATTCGCAGCAGCATGAGCATTGATGGCCTTTCCTTGCGGAGCAAATATACTACCATTTATTTTTAACAGATCCGCACGCTCCATTCCTTCTTTACGCGGCATGGACCCAACTAAAATAGCCCAATTAATATCCTTCATCGATTCGTTTAATTGAGCGGTACAAATAATGTTTTTTAATAATGGAAAAGCACAATCATCCAGCTCCATTGCTATTCCATGTAACATGGGAAGACTTTTTTCCAATTCTAATAAATGAAGTATCACCGGTTGATCAAAACCAAACATTTGACCTGATGCGATACGAAATAACAAAGCATAGCCTATTTGACCAGCTGCTCCGGTAATGGCTATTTTAATCGGTTTTTTGTTCATATTTAGATTCCTATAAAACTAGTATGTAGTATTTTTTTATGACTTAAGATAATGTAACCAATGACGTCTTTTATCCGCTACAGCCAAAAAATTAGCAATCTGTAGGGAAGATGACATATTATACTGCAATTCCTGGCCTGTATTATCGATAACTAGACCTCCTGCCTCTTTAAGTATGCACTGCCCTGCGGCCGTGTCCCATTCAAAGGTAGGAGAAAAACGTGGATAAATATCAGCTAACCCTTCAGCCAACCAACAAAATTTTAATGCGCTTCCACAATATAATAAATTTAAACTGGAAAATTGAGCTAAAAATTTCTTTAACTTCTCCATGCCGTGTCGACGGCTTATCACTGCGGTGATTGACTGTTCTTCTTTCCAATCTCGGCTAAGCATTACTTTTGGCTGAGCTTCACCTATTTGCTTATAAGCTCCTATTCCCTTACTAGCAAAATAACAAATATTCTTGGAAGGAACAAATATAACCCCCAAACTTGGCTTATGCTGCTCGATTAAAGCAATATTAATAGTAAATTCGCCATTTTTTTCTAAAAATTCTTTTGTTCCATCCAAGGGATCAATTAACCAATACTTCTCCCATGATCGACGCTTTTGAAATGAAATAGGTACAGATTCTTCAGAAATAATAGGTAAATCAGGGGTTAAATGGCGTAATCCTTGACAAATACAATCATGAGAGGCTAAATCTGCGACAGTAATAGGGGATTTATCTGCTTTATATTCAACAGTAAAATCACTTTGGTAAATATTGCAAACTTGATTCCCAGCTTGTTTTGCAAGAGAAACTATATCGTTAAGCAAAGAATTCATAAGTTGGCAGTATACAGCCCATTAAGAAAATACAAAAATTTTAAACTGTTTAGGACATACGGCTAAAAATGAAAGATTCAACTAATTATTTTGCAATAGTCCCAGCTGCAGGCGTGGGTAATCGTATGCAAATAGATTTACCTAAACAATATATCTCTATTAATGGAAAAAAAATACTTGAATACACACTAAATACTTTATTGCGCTATCAAAAATTTAAAAAATGTGTTGTGGTTATCAATAAAAAAGACAAGCATTGGTCAGCTCTGCAATTCAGTTCACCTCATTTACTCACCATATTGGGGGGCAAAGAACGTTGTCATTCGGTATTTAATGGTTTGTTAGCTTTAAAAGGGTTCGCAAAAAAAGATGATTGGATATTAGTACATGATGCTGCCCGACCACTTTTGCACGAAGGCGATATCGATAAACTCATTATGGGCTTGAATAACCATCCTATAGGAGGACTTTTGGGGTACCCGATAAAGAATACTGTTAAACACTTTGATAATCAACGATTTGAAACTTTGGACCGAAAAAAATTATGGGTGGCTGTAACACCTCAAATGTTTCGCTACCATTGGCTATTTAACGCACTTAATTCAGCTATCAAAAAAAACCAATTCCCCACGGATGAAGCTAATGCAATTGAGTTATTTGGCCAACAACCTAAAATGATAGAAGGGCGTACTGATAATATTAAAGTTACTGATAAAGAAGATCTAAATCTGCTTGATTATTACCTTTCTATTCGACCTGACCTTTGTCAATCTTGATCTTTTAAATTCACAATGGCTATTAATTAACTAATTTAGCTTTTTTCAATAAGTTATGTCTATATAGAGCATATTCCAACTGGCCAAAACTTTTGGCTATTTCTTCACGATAAAGATTTGGCGTAGAGTTGGTTGTAAGTTTGTATTTTTCATCGTGAACTGCAGTTAATCTAACCAACGCATAATCCCCTGTTTCCAAGCTAATACCTTTCATCGATAACGTACTAGAAATATTCTTATTCGGGGGAGTTAACATAAATGCAGTCTTTACTATGTCCTTATTTAATTTATTATTATACCGATTAACTTGCTGAATAAACTGCCATTTTAAATTTTTACTCGTGAAACTCTTAGGAGTAATGGCATTTTTTTCCAAATTTTTGAGTAAATTCTCTCCAAATTGTTGCGCTTCAGAAATAGCAGTTTGTTGATTCAAAATCCCTTTGATTTTTTCTCGCACCTCATTAAAAGGCTGTATACCTGCGGGTTGATATTGTTTGATTCGCAAAACAATGGCGATATTCGGATTAATATTAATAACCGAACTGTTATTTCCTTGCAAAACATCTTGGCTAAACGTAGCAGCAATGATTTTTGGAACTTTACTCAATTTTTCTTTTCCCCCATCCTTACCGAAAAAACCTGTGGAATGTATCGTTAAATTTAATTTCTTTGCTGCGATTGCTAAAGAATCAGGATGAATGTAAGTTAAATTAGCTAAGTTAGCTCTTTTTTCCAGGAATGTCTTTTCATCCTTGGAAGAAAGTTGGACATATTCAATACTAGCTTGTTCCAGTTGGCTAAAGATTTGTTTATTTTTCAGATAATAAGCGAAAATTTTGGAATCCTGCGGCATAAATTGTTGGTGTAAAAATCTTGAATGCGGAATAATTAGATATGCAAAATCCCTTTTTTGATGCGTATATTTTATGTAATTGTTGATATCCTGAGGTAAAGCAAATGCGCTTTGTGTAATCCCTTGCTGCACCTGGTTAATGAGAAGTGCCTTTTTTATGTCCATCAAAAACTGAAATTTGGTATAATTTATAGCATGTAACACATCATAAAATTGTTCAACAGAAAAACGACCTGCCAATTGAAATGCTGGAATTTGTAATAAAACAGAATTTATTAGGGCCTGACTAATGCGATATTTGGATTGTAACGCTGCTTGAAATAAAACTTGTGTTGCTTCCCACTCCTGTAAAGTTTGTTGTCTTAATTGTTCAATCATTACTTCATTATTAGAAAAATTTTTCCCTAGGCGATCCCGCGCTTCTTGATAAGCCCGTTGATAAGCCTTATCAAAATTTCTCTGTAGTAATATTTGACCCGCGATCTTAGCAACTACTTTATTATTTCTTCCTGCATTAAGTTCTAAATAGCCGTGGATTCCCCATAGAGCAAAAACAATAATTAATAATCCGATTACTGTGCTGGTTATCCAGCCTTGCGTTCTATCACGAATGGATTGCAACATATTAAGGAAACTTTAGTTTAAATCAATATAAAAAGCTTTTTAACGAATAAAATAAACTCTAGTGAGAACATTTTATTATTCTGACTTTAATTTACAATTACAATTAATATTTAAAATTTTAGAGGACTGGCGGAGTGGACGGGACTCGAACCCGCGACCCCCGGCGTGACAGGCCGGTATTCTAACCAACTGAACTACCACTCCCGCAATATAATGGTGGGTGCTGTAGGGATCGAACCTACGACCCTCGCCTTGTAAGGGCGATGCTCTACCAACTGAGCTAAGCACCCTGTTGAAAGGGACGTCATTCTAAACTTATTTGCAAGATATTGCTACCCTTTTTGCACAGCGTCTTTTAATGCCTTCCCTGCTTTAAACGCTACAACATTGCTTGCCTTAATATGTAAAGATTCTCCTGTCTTCGGATTACGTCCAGTACGAGCTTTACGATGACGAACACAAAGTGTAGCAAATCCAACTAAGCTAACATCTTCGCCCTTACATAAAGCTACAGTAATAGAATCTAAAATTTTTTCTAAAGTCTTTCCTGCAACATTTTTTGGAACTTGTGCAGCTTCCACAATAACGTCAACTAAATCTGATTTGTTCATATACCCTCACAACGGTAAAAATTAAGGCCATACCTTTAAATTGAATTTTAAGCGTCTTGCTATAGATTATAAGTGAACTGTTTATATCAATAGCGTGAATCCTCTGTCAAGGGAATAAGAGATATACTCTTCGCACTTAAATTTTTTTCAGTGTTGGCTGCTCATTTGCAATCCACGACAGGCAACACACTCGGTTGCTTCAGCGACCCTTGACAGAAACTTCATTGCTGTAAGTATCTAACGAGTATTTGTAGTAGGATTAATTTTTGCTTGATTTTTTTTACCAATTAGCTTGATAGGTACAATCATTTTTTTTTCTCTCTTCTTTTTAGCATTAGACTTAACTGAAGCCTTTTCTGGATGTTGTAAAGCAATATCCAGCACTTGATCTATCCAACGAACAGGACGAATAATTAAACCTTCTTTGATATTTTTTGGAATTTCCTTAAGATCTCGTTTATTCTCTTCAGGGATAATAACTTCACGTATCCCCCCACGATGAGCTGCAAGTAATTTTTCTTTTAAACCACCAATCGGCAAAACTTCACCACGTAAAGTTATTTCGCCTGTCATCGCGACATCAGCTCGTACAGGTACTTTAGTAATTGCAGAAACCAATGCTGTACACATACCTATCCCAGCACTAGGACCGTCTTTCGGCGTTGCACCTTCAGGAACATGAACATGGATATCCTTTTTTTCATAAAAGTGAATAGGAATGCCTAAGACTTCAGCACGACTTCGCACCACTGTTAAAGCAGCTTGAATAGACTCCTGCATCACTTCGCCCAGATGGCCTGTATAACTGGTTTTTCCTTTTCCAGGGACAACTGCCGCTTCGATAGTTAATAAATCACCACCAACTTCAGTCCATGCCAAACCACTTACTTGACCCACCTGATCATGCTGCTCAACTAATCCGTAACGATACCGCCTTACACCAAGATATTTTTCTAAGTTATGACTAGTCACAGTAATTGATTTTACACTAGGCTTGCGCGCAATTTCTGTAACAACTTTCCGACAAGTTTTAGCAATTTCACGCTCAAGACTACGAACACCTGCTTCACGAGTATAATAACGAATAATGTCCTGCAATGCGCTTTCAGCCAAAATTAATTCTTTATTTTTTGCTGTAATTTTTAAACCATTCTGAATAAGTTGTTTAGGTAATAAGTGTTGTTTAGCAATGTTAATTTTTTCGTCTTCGGTATAACCAGGTATACGAATAACTTCCATGCGATCTAATAAAGCTGGAGGAATATTCAAAGTATTTGCCGTAGCTATAAATAAAACTTCAGATAAGTCATAACTTACTTCAAGATAATGATCATCGAAAGCGTGGTTTTGTTCAGGATCTAATACTTCAAGTAATGCTGCTGCTGGGTCCCCCCTAAAATCCATTGCCATTTTATCGATTTCATCAAGCATAAATAGAGGATTCTTGACCCCTACCTTAGCCATTTTTTGCATAATTCGACCAGGCATAGAACCAATATAGGTACGACGATGTCCTCTAATCTCTGCTTCATCACGTACACCACCCAGGGACATACGTACAAATTCACGTCCTATGGCCTCAGCAATAGATTGTCCTAAGGATGTTTTTCCAACACCAGGTGGTCCTACTAAGCATAAAATTGGACCCTTTAATTTTTTAACACGTTGATGAACTGCCAAAAACTCAATAATCCGCTCTTTGACTTTCTCCAAACCATAATGCGCTTCTTGTAGTACTTTTTGCGCTTTGTCTAAATCGTAACGAACCTTGCTCCGTTTATTCCAAGGAAGAGATAAAATCCAATCTAAATAATTCCGACTTACTGTCGCTTCAGCCGCCATAGGAGACATCGATTTTAATTTATTTAGTTCAGCGATTGATTTATCCTTCACCTCTTTAGGCATTTTTGCTTTTTCGATACGTTTTGCAAGATCATCTAGCTCATTCGTAACGCCTTGCGACTCGCCCAGTTCCTTTTGAATTGCTTTAACCTGTTCATTTAAATAATATTCTCGTTGACTTCTTTCCATTTGCTTTTTAACACGTCCGCGAATACGCTTTTGTATTTGCAATAGATCAATTTCACTTTCAAGAAAAGCTAATAATCGTTCTAAACGTTTTTTTAATGGAAAAATTTCGAGTATTTCTTGTTTTTCTTGAATTCTAAGTGCCAAGTGTGCCGCAATCATATCGGCCAATCGGCCCGGATTATCAATGCTCGATAAGGTACTTAAAATTTCTAGAGGGATTTTCTTATTTAACTTAACGTATTGTTCGAATTGACTTAAAATTGTTCGTGTTAGAACCTCAATCTCTTGATCAGGCTCAACTGCAGGTATACCTACGATTTCAATATCTGCGGCAATATAATCTTTCTCTTGGAAAAATTGCTTAACTTTACCTCGTTGAGAACCTTCAACCAATACTTTAACAGTGCCGTCTTTCAATTCTAACAATTGTAAAATAGTAGCTATCGTTCCAACTTGATAAAAATCTTCAATAGTAGGGCTATCTTCAGCTGGGTTTTTTTGTGCAATAAGTAGAACTTTTTTCTCCACACTGGATTCAGCCATCGCAGCTTCCAAAGCTTTAATGGACTGCTTTCTACCTACAAATAGCGGTATTACCATATGAGGATAAACTACAACATCCCGTAAAGGGAGCAGCGGAAGCTTCTCTGTGAGTTTAGAAGTTGCTGTCCCGCCGCTTATTAGTTGCTTTGCCATAAATTCAACCTTTGAAAGATTTACTCGCTACCCGCCGCTATTTCTTTATTATCTAATTCAATTTCTTTTTCTTGTTTGTAAATCACCAAGGGTTTTGCTCCCTTGCTAACGGTGCTTGCTTCAATAACAATTTTATTTACATTCTGCATAGAAGGCAATTCATACATTGTATCTAATAAAACACTTTCTAAGATTGCACGTAAACCTCTTGCGCCTGTTTTACGTTCTAAAGCTCTTCTAGCCACCATTTGTAAAGCGTCTTCACGAAATTCTAAATCAACGTTGTCCATTTTAAATAATTTGAAATATTGTTTGATCAAAGCGTTCTTAGGTTCCTTTAAGATTTGTATCAGCATTTTTTCATCAAGTTCTTCTAAAGTTGCAATAACAGGTAAACGTCCTATTAGCTCGGGTATAATTCCATATTTAATTAAATCTTCTGATTCAAGCCGATTTAACAACGTTGTTAGACTCCTTTTATCCCCTTTGCTGCGTACATCAGCAGAAAATCCAATTCCAGTTTTCTCGGTACGTTCACGAATAATTTTTTCTAGACCGGAGAAAGTACCACCACAAATAAATAAAATATTAGTAGTATCTATCTGTACTGTCTCTTGATTAGGATGCTTACGCCCCCCTTGCAGAGGCACAGAAGCAACAGTACCTTCAAGTAATTTAAGTAATCCTTGTTGAACCCCTTCACCTGAAACATCTCGAGTAATAGAGGGATTTTCGGCGCGACGACTAATTTTATCAATTTCATCGATATATATAATTCCTAACTGGGCCTTTTCAATGTTTCCATTAGCAGCTTGTAATAACTTTTGTAAGATATTTTCTACGTCATCACCTACATAACCCGCTTCGGTTAAGGTTGTTGCATCCGCAATAGCAAAAGGTAAATTGAAAAATCGCGCTAAAGTTTTTGCTAATAAAGTTTTACCGCTCCCGGTAGGACCTATAAGCAACACATTACTCTTACTAAGTTCGGTATCATCTTTGACGTTCAACGGATGAAGACGCGCCTTTTTAATTAATTCTAGCCGCTTATAATGGTTGTAAGCAGCTACAGATAATATTTTCTTCGCAAATTCTTGGCCTATAACAAATTCGTTAAATACATCATGAATCTCTGCAGGCTTAGGAATGGACATACTACCTTCCTGGCGCGGAACTTCCTGTTGAAACTCTTCTTGCAAAATATCACTACATAGCTGCACGCATTCATTACAAATAAAAATAGAAGGGCCTGCAATTAACTTTGGCACTTCATCCTGACTTTTACCGCAAAATGAACAGTGAAGAGGCCCCGAGGTTTTATCGTTTATGGAACTACTCATATTTTATTACCTCAACAAACTATTATTCATATATTGATATTTAAACAAAATTTTAAAAACTTTCGAATAACTAACTACTTAATCAACTGATGAAACAGCTAAAGATTCTTTGGTTTTCCCAGTTTCTGTACGCATTGTTAAAACTGCGTCGATTAAGCCATAATCTATGGCTTGCTGCGCTCCCATGAAATTATCACGATCGGTATCACGCAAAATCTGTTCCGTATTTTTTCCTGTATGTTTGGCCATAATATTGTTAATTCTTTCTCTAACTAACAACATTTCACGGGTATGGATTTCAATATCCGTTGCTTGCCCCTGATAGCCTCCTAAAGGTTGATGAATCATCATCCGAGCATGTGGTAAACAATGGCGTTTTCCTTTTGTTCCGCCGCAAAGCAACAAAGCTGCTGCGCTGGCCGCTTGGCCAATACACATTGTACTCACATCAGGTTTGATAAATTGCATGGTATCGTAAATAGCTAGGCCGGATGTCACCACGCCTCCTGGTGAATTAATATAAAGCGAAATATCTTTGTCAGGATTTTCAGACTCTAAAAAAAGCATTTGCGCAATAATTAAATTGGCCATGTGATCTTCAATAGGACCCACAACAAAGATAATGCGATCCTTTAATAAACGAGAATAAATATCATAAGCCCTTTCTCCTCGTCCGGTTTGTTCAACGACCATAGGGACTAACAATGAATTCGTTACTTCCTTTGATAAACTGCGTAAATACATAATTACTCTCTAAAGATAAAAATAAATTTTTTGATTGTTGCTAAGATATAACATATTCGTTATTTAAAAAAACTAAAACCAATTAGTCCAATTAAACTGCTACTCCATCAGTATTGCCCATACCACCACTTTTCTTTGTGAGATTCATAATTTCCGAATACTCAGCTAGTTTTTCGGTGTATTCTACTTCTTCTAATAATTTGTCAATTACTTGCTCTTCTAAAACCAAAGAACGAATGTTCATCATCATGTTTTTGTCTTTATACAACTTATCCCGCACCATTTGATCAAATTGAAAAGCTCCTACTAGTTTATCAATATGTTGTTGGACTCGAGATTCGTCAACATGCAGATGATGTTTTTCAATAAGTGCATTAAATAACAATCCAAGCGTAACTCGCCGATACGCCATTTTCATTAAATCTGCTTTTTCAATTTCTGATAAGCTAATTCTTTCATTATTTTGTTGTTTTTGTTGCCTAAACACATCTTGTTCTAAACGCTTAAACTCTTGATTAAGCGCTCCCTGTGGCAACTCATTAATAGCATGTATAGTAACTAACTTATCTATGACTTGAGTTTTTAATTTTTCACGTAAAATTCTATCTAACTCTATCTGCATATGTTCTCTAACTTGATCTTTTAAAGCTTCGATAGTGCCCTCTTTAATATCAAGCCGTTTTGCAAAAGCATTATCTAATTCGGGTAATTTTGCTTTTGCAACTTTTTTTACTTTTATTGCTGCTGAGTTACCTTGTTCTTTAGGGAGAGAAACTGATAAAGTGTCTCCAGCCACGCTAGAAAGCAACGCTGAAAAACCTTCGGGAATTTTATCTTCCTCAAGAACCCATTGTAAATCTCTACGCGTTTTCTCTTCTGAATCGGCAAAAACTATATCAAAGCTCACCCGATCGCCATAACAAGCTTTATCAGGCACGTCAATCCACTCAGCGTATTGCTTACGCATTTGCTCTAACACCTTAACTATATCTTCCTCGGTTATATTTACTTTAAGTCTTTCTAAGCTAGCACCTTTTAATGTAGGCACCTCTACTTGCGGATAAATTTCAAAGCTTGCTGTATAAGTGAGATCTGCACCCGGCTCCGCTTTTATGGACTCAATATGGGGGTGTCCTACTGGATTTAAAGTCTCTCGCTCTAAAGCAGTAGACAAACTAATCTGTAAAGATTTTTCGATGACCTCTTGCCAGATACTACTTCCATAAAGCTTCTCAATATGGCTTGGCGGCACTTTTCCGGCCCGAAACCCATCCAAACGCGTCTTTTTAGCCAATTCAAGAATATGTAGCTTCTTTCTCTCTTCTAACTGGCTGATAGGCACTGTGACACTTAGACGTCGAGTAAAGTTGTCGACGCTTTCTACCGAAACTTGCATTTCATTCATAAATTTTAAGGCTCTTATCGTTGTAAATCCTAGGGGGCCATGCTGGTGCGAAAGGAGAGACTCGAACTCTCAAGGGTTACCCCACTGGAACCTAAATCCAGCGCGTCTACCAATTTCGCCACTTTCGCAAAGGTCGTTAATTATACAGGTATCTTATCATGAAAAAAATCAATCTAGTGAATTTGTCAGCCAACTAGCTGCTTGCTTGGCAAAATAGGTCAAAATACCATCAGCTCCAGCGCGTTTCATAGCTCCAAGACCCTCCAAAATACTCTCACGCTCATTTAAATAGCCTTGCATAATAGCAGCTTTTTGCATGGCATATTCACCACTAACCTGGTAAATAAAAGTAGGCACCCCAAAATGCTGCTTGATGCGATAAAGAATATCCAAATAGGGCATGCCTGGCTTTACCATGACTATATCTGCTCCTTCAGCAAGGTCTAATGCTACCTCTTGTAAAGCCTCATTGCTATTTGCAGGGTCCATTTGGTAGGTTTTTTTGTCAGCGTTTTTTAATTGGCCAGCAGTTCCTATCGCATCGCGAAAGGGCCCATAAAAATGAGAAGCGTATTTAGCAGAATAGGCAAGGATTTGAGTATTTCGATAGCCCTTTTCCTCTAGCGCCTTACGAATCCAGCCAATTCTACCATCCATCATATCAGAAGGAGCAATAGCATCCACACCTGCTTGAGCATAGCAAAGCGCTTGTTTAACCAATATCTCTATCGATTCATCATTTAAAATAACACCCCGTTCAGATAAAATACCATCATGACCATGTGATGTATAAGGATCAAGAGCAATATCTGTGATGATACCTATTTCTGGGAAATTCTTTTTTAACTCTCTTATCGCATGAGGGATTAAGCCTTCTGGATTATAAGCCTCACAAGCATCCCGGGTTTTATCTTTTGCAGGAATAACTGGAAATAAGGCGATAGCTGGGAGTTTCAACTGTTGTAAAATACTGACTTCATCCAATAAATAATCTAAGGTAAGCCGCTCTATCCCAGGCATCGTTACTATATTCTGCTTTTGACTTTCTCCAGGAAGCAGAAAAACTGGGTAAATTAAATCATCACAGCTCAACCTAGTTTCGCGTATTAAGCGCCGACTAAATTGATTCTCTCTTAGGCGACGTAAGCGCGTATGAGGAAACTGACGCATAAAATACCTACCTATTAAATTGTTCTATATTTTGCAGTACTTTAACTGATTAAATTACATATTTAAACAATACTCAACACCATACTTGTATTGTTTGATTTATTTTTGTTAGAATCATCCGCCCTACTCATGAGAGTAGTCATTGCATTAGAGAGCTTCGGAGCTTCCCAGTTATGAAAACATTGATGGCCAAACCCGGCCTTATTGAACAAAAATGGCTTTTGATTGACGCCTCAGGTAAAACTTTAGGTAACCTGGCTACTAAAATAGCTCGTATTCTGCGCGGAAAGCATAAACCAGAATTCACACCTCATGTTGATACTGGGGATTATATTGTTGTTATTAATGCTGAAAAAGTGACTGTAACCGGCACGAAGGCTAAAAATAAATTATATGAACGCTATACTGGCTATCCTGGTGGGCTAAAATCTATTTCTTTTGAGAAGTTGCAAAAAAGCTTTCCTGCTCGAATTATTGAAAAAGCTGTTAAAGGCATGCTGCCTAAAAATCCTTTAGGTTATGCCATGATAAGTAAACTTAAAGTCTATGCGGGTTCTTCACATCCTCATAGCGCTCAAAACCCTAAACCAACTAGCATTGATAGGTTATAAATTATGGCATTAGAACAGAATTATGGTACAGGTCGCCGCAAAACAGCGACCGCTAGAGTATTCCTTAGAAAAGGAGCTGGTATTATCCAAGTGAATGGTCGTACTTTAGAAAATTATTTTGGACGTGAAACAGCCCAAATGGTCGTGCACCAGCCACTAGAAGTTGTTGATCAAATGGGTAAATTTGATATCACAGTAACAGTTTCTGGTGGAGGGAGCAGCGGTCAAGCAGGAGCTGTCCGACATGGGATAAGCCGAGCGTTAATAGGTTATGACGAATCGACCACTATAAACACCGATGATGATGATGCTGATAACGATACCTCGTTTCGTCGGTTATTACGCCGTGCCGGTTTGGTTACTCGAGATGCAAGAAAAGTTGAACGGAAAAAAGTCGGTCGACATAAAGCACGTAAAGGAACTCAATATTCAAAACGATAATCATCGTATTATTTATTGTGGTGTTTTTAGAGACCATGCATATCAATAATTAGTTATATACTTTTTAACGACGAAAAAAATGGAAGAAGATCGTCGCCATTTACTGGCTATTATAATAACTATCATGGCTGGGTTTGGTATAGCCACAAGTTCTATACCTTTCTTAGCATCATTACAGCCAACCACAGAAACTCTCGCACAAGCGGCTGATTCTGTGGAAGTTGATTTAACTCATCTCGCACCCGGTGAATCCATGGTGGTTGCTTGGCAAAATAAGCCTATTTGGATTATCCGACGAACCCAAGCAATGTTAGATAATCTTTCTAATATTCATTCTTTATTGCGCGATCCAGATTCTTCAACAGAACAACAACCCATTTATGCGCGTAATGAATATCGCTCTCTTAATCCTGAATATTTGATACTTATTGGCTTATGCACCCATTTAGGCTGCTCCCCGCAATTTAAACCCTCGCCAGGAGAGTTAAATGGCAAATGGCCCGGTGGTTTATATTGCCCCTGTCATGGTTCTAAGTTTGATCTTGCAGGACGGGTTATGAAAGGAGTTCCTGCACCCATTAACCTCAAAATCCCTCCCTATCGATTCATAAACGTGCATACTGTCGTGATAGGCGAAAATCCAAATTTAGTGTAATAAAAAAATTCATTTGCTCACGGCAGCTGAAAATTTAGCAAAACCTTGCAAATAAACATCTTAGGCATCTAAAACAATCTTGGGGATTGATAATTGAGCAGCGCAGACAAAAATTTAACTCCTAAAAATATAATCAATTGGGTGTCAGATCGTTTTCCAATCAATGAATACATACACCAGCATTTAACGCATTACTATTTACCAAAAAATCTTAATTTTTGGTATTTCTTTGGTTCTTTAAGCCTGTTTACTTTTTTTTTGCAAATTTTGACCGGCATATGGTTAACCCTCTTTTACACCCCAACGCCTGAAGGAGCATTTACTTCAATCGAAATGATGATGCGAGATATACCTTATGGATGGTTATTCCGCTATCTACATTCTACTGGGGCTTCTGCTTTTTTTCTGCTAATTTACGCACACATCTTTCGCAGCCTTTTATATGGATCCTATAAAAAACCTAGGGAGCTAGTTTGGTTGTTAGGTGTATGTCTTTATATTATTTTATTACTAGAGGCGTTCCTTGGCTATTTACTACCGTGGGGGCAAACCTCCTATTGGGCAAGCCAAATCGGCACTTCATTGCTAGACTCAATTCCCAAAATTGGCCCAACGCTTACGCTTTGGATACGAGGTAATAACACTGTATCAGGAGAAACTTTACATCGTTTTTTTGCCTTCCATGTGATCGCTATTCCTTTAATTTTGGTTTTTTTAATTCGGCTACATCTTACTGCTTTACATAAAGTTGGCTGTAATAATCCTGAAGGAATTTCTGTATTGGCAAAACCAAACTTACATAATAAAACGCTTTATAAACTCCCTTTTCACCCATATTACTCAGTCAAAGAATTGCATGCTTTGCTAATTTTTCTGCTTATTTTTTCCATTATCGTATTTTTTGTTCCCGAGATGCATGGGTATTTCCTTGAAGCAAATAATTTCATACCTGCAAACCCTTTATTAACTCCTAGTCATATCGAACCAATATGGTATTTGGCACCTTTTTATGGGGTATTATGCGTTATCCCTAATAAGTCATTAGGTATTTTAATTATGGTAGGAGTTATTTGCATACCATTTGTGTTGCCTTGGCTTGACCGTAGCCCGGTTCGATCGATGCGCTATAGAAGTTATTATTCTCGTTGTGCTTTAGCAATTTTTATACTAAGTTTTGGCTTACTCAGTTATATGAGTACAACCATACTTACCCCCAATAAGATACTTCTCTTACAAATTTTATTACTAAACTATTTTCTTTTTTTTCTCTTCATGCCCTTTTATACAAAATATGAAAAAAATAAACCACTACCTAAATCTATATGTGGAAAATAAGTGTAGTTTTTCTATTTATCATTATATTTTTTTTCATGTTAGCAAGTCCCTTGGAAAATAAACTATCCTCAATTCGACCACCTGAATTGGCTTCCTTGCAACGTGGGGCAAAATATTTTATGAATTATTGCTCAGGGTGTCATTCACTACAATATATGCGTTATAATCGACTTGGAGTTGATCTGAAAATTGACGATAAGTTTAACTCAACCACCCAACCACGATTAAAAGAAAATCTTATTTTTACTCAGGCTAAAACTAGCGATACAATAAAATCAAACTTACGTGAAAAAGAAAGTTTATTATGGTTTGGAAAGCTCCCTCCAGACCTTTCGTTGAGTATTCGGGCAAGAAGCGCTGATTGGGTGTATAATTACTTACTTAGCTTTTATTTGGATGATACAAGGCCTTTTGGAGTTAACAATAGTTTCATTAAAAACACCGCAATGCCGGATCCATTAGCGACAATACGTATGGATACCAATACTTATCATAACGTAAATAATAATAGTAACGATCGGTTATCCCTAAAAATTAGTAATCATGCAATATATTCACATTCTAATAAAAACAGATCAAAAGTCCCTACATTAGAAGAAGTAGTTACTGATTTAGTTAATTTTTTAGCTTATATAGCTGAGCCTACAAAAAATAATCGTCAATCATTAGGTAAAAAAGTATGCGGATTCTTGGTGTTATTAACCTTTTTTGTTTCTATTTTAAAAAAACAAATCTGGCGAAGTATAGAAAAAATAAACACTTTTCATAAACCATGAAAAATGTTTTAAATTATTAATATGGAGAACCTTTTATATGGCACAACCTGCCGGTAAACGTTCAACTATGAGTTTATATGCAAATATCAATGATCCTTATAGCCATAGGGTACGTATTGTTTTGGCTGAAAAAGGAATTAGTGCAGAAATTATAGAAGTATCACCTACAGACTTACCTGAGGGTTTGTTACAACACAATCCCTATGGCACTGTACCTACTATTATTGATCGAGATCTCGTCCTTTATGAAACAAATATTATCACTGAATACTTGGATGAGCGCTTTCCACATCCTCCTTTGTTACCGGTTTATCCTGTAGCTCGCGCCAAGAGTCGACAAATGATCTATCGAATTGAACGAGATTGGTACCCTTTATTACAACAAATTGAAAACGCATTAAATAATACTAAAGTAACCAAACCTACAGAATCTATGCATGCCGCTCAAAAGAAATTAGAAAGTAGTTTAACTAGTCTGGCCCCTATATTTGCTGGTAAATCATTTTTCTTGAGCGATGAATTTACTTTAATAGATTGTTGCATGGCGCCGTTATTATGGCGTTTACACCGTTTAGATATTAAACTAGCGCCTATGCCAAGTGCTATCAAAGAATATGAAGAGCGCTTATTTAAACGCCCCTCATTTAAAGCTACTTTAAATGAGGTCGAATTTGGAGTAAAAATTTAAAATGATGACCTCAAATCGTTCCTATTTATTGCGTGCATTTTATGATTGGATTATCGATAATCAATTAACACCGTATATTCTTTTAGATACTGAATTGCCACATGTAGAAGTTCCAAAACAATGTATTAAAGATGGAAAAATTACTTTAAATATATCTACTGATGCCATATTAAATTTAAAAATAGATACACAAGCTATACAATTTGAAGCTAGTTTTAATGGTCAATCGATGCTTATTTACGCGCCTATTCAAGCGGTATTAGCCATCTATACACGAGAAAATGGTCAAGGAATGGTATTTACACAAGAAGAAAGTGGTGATGAAGGTGGAAGCCCTACCCCACCTAGAGTTCGACCAGGAACAAAACCCAAGCTTTCTATTGTTAAATAGCATGTCATCATCAATCATAATTGGATGGAGAGAATGGGTATCTTTACCTGAATTAGGAATTCCTCGTTTGAAAACCAAGGTAGATACAGGCGCACGCACCTCAGCTTTACATGCTTGTTGTGTAGAAGTTATTGAAAAAACTCACTATCAAAAGCAAGTATGTTTTATCATACATCCTCAACCAAAACGTTTTCCAGAAAATTCTATTAAATGTATTGCTGATTTAATCGATATACGTGAAATTACCGATTCTGGTGGCCATAAGGAAAATCGATGTGTTATTCAAACCTCTGTGGTTCTCGGCACAATAAGCTGGCCTATCGAAATTACTTTGACAAGCAGAGACAATATGCGTTTTAGGATGCTGCTAGGTCGAACGGCTTTAGAACAACGTTTTATCGTTGATCCCACACATTCTTATTTATACAGTAAAAAAACTATAATCCCATGAAAATTGCAATTTTATCTCGCCGTCCAAAACTATATTCTACGCGCCGTTTGGAAGAAGAAGCTAAGAAAAGAGGGCATCAGGTTAAAATTATTGATACGCTAAGATGTTACATGAACATCACCACACAAAATCCATATATACATTACAAAGGAAAGATTCTTGATAAATTCGATGCAATAATTCCAAGAATTGGAGCTTCAATCACCTTTTATGGGGCTGCATTGGTCAGACAATTTGAAATGATGGGTATATTTGTTGCGAATAATTCAATTTCTATTACCAGAGCTCAAGACAAACTCCGTTCCTTACAAATTTTATCTCGAAAAGGAGTAGGTTTACCTATTACGGGTTTCGCTTATTCTCCTGATGACATTCAAGATCTAATCAGCATGGTAGGTGGGCCGCCTTTAGTCATTAAAATTTTAGAAGGAACTCAAGGGATTGGAGTGGTACTCGCTGAAACTCAGCAAGCGGCTATTAGTGTTATTGAAGCTTTTTTAGATTTACAAGCCCATATTATGGTTCAAGAATATATTAAAGAGGCTAAAGCGGCAGATATTCGTTGTTTTGTAGTTAATGGCAAAGTCATTGCAGCTATGGAGCGGCAAGCAAAATTAGGGGAATTTCGTTCCAATATCCATCGTGGAGGAACTGTACGCCTCGCTAAATTAACAGCTGAAGAACGAGCAACGGCGGTTCGAGCCGCTAAAGTTATTGGTCTCAATATTGCTGGAGTTGATCTATTACGCTCAAATAGAGGCCCTTTGGTGATGGAAGTAAATTCGTCCCCTGGCTTAGAGGGAATAGAAAAGGCCACACAAAAAAATGTTGCTGAAATAATTATTAAGTCTATCGAAAAAAGATCCAATAAACATTAATCATTATAAAGCATAATAACCACAACAAAAGAATTTTTGTGGTTGCCAGAAGAGGATTGCGAATTAAGCGACAATACAGACAACATTAAAATAGAAAGAGTATAGTTGACTCTGAAATATTGTCGTCGTATAAATCTAGGCATGATTAGCACCGAAAACCCATACTCTCCCCTCGCTGACCGCTTACGACCTCGTCATTTAGATGATTTTTTCGGTCAAACCCACCTTTTAGGGCCACAAAAAACTTTACGTCAGGTTATTTTACAAGGCCAATTACACTCTATGATTTTATGGGGACCGCCAGGAACGGGGAAAACCACTTTAGCCAAGCTAATGGCAAATCATTTACTCGCTCGATTTGAGTCTTTATCTGCATTACAAGTGGGGGTTAAGGAAATCCGTCAAATTGCAGAGCGTACACAAGCTGCGCTTCATCTTCAGTCACCACAAAAAACTTTGTTATTTATTGATGAGATCCATCGTTTTAACAAAGCGCAACAAGATGCATTATTACCTTTTGTAGAATCCGGTCTATTTATATTAATTGGTGCTACTACAGAAAACCCCTCATTTGAACTTAATAATGCTCTACTCTCACGAACACGTGTGTATGTATTAAAAAAATTAACCCTGGAAGAAATTACACAAGTCATCGACCGAGCACTAATCAACGATATCGATGGACTAGGCAAAAAGAATTTAACGATAGCCCCAGCAGTAAAAAAACAATTAGCTGCTATCGCAGATGGTGATGCGCGCCAAGTTTTAAATCTTTTAGAAATTGCCAGTGATTTAGCAGAAGATAATATTATTGATATGAGCACATTACAGACAGTCACTCAAACTAATTTACGTCGTTTCGATAAAGGTGGCGAGATTTTTCATGATCAGATTTCTGCTTTACATAAGTCCGTACGGGGATCGGATCCAGATGCTGCACTGTACTGGCTTGCACGCATGCTTGATGGTGGTTGTGATCCTTTATATATTGCACGACGTATACTCCGTATGGCAAGTGAAGACATTGGCAATGCTGATCCAAGAGGTTTGCAACTTGCCTTAGGGGCATGGGAAGTTCAAGAACGATTAGGTAGCCCTGAAGGAGAACTTGCTTTAGCACAAGCCATTGTTTATCTGGCCTGCACAGCAAAAAGTAATGCCGTTTATACTGCTTTTAATGCCGCTATGAAAGATGCTCAAGAAAAAGGTACGCTGGAAGTGCCTTTACATTTGCGCAATGCCCCAACTCAATTAATGCGTAAATTACATTATGGAAAAAACTATCGTTATGTCCATGACGAACCCAATGCTTATGCCGATGGAGAAATATACTTTCCAGAAGAGTTAAAGGATCGGCAATATTATTTTCCTGTTCCTCGAGGTTTGGAACTTAAAATTGCACAAAAACTTGCACTTTTAAAAAAATCAGAAAAAATATAACAAGTGCTTATAATTTTAAGTTTGCTTTTCTAACCAAGTTTTAACAGCAATATAATTTACCTTCCCACTACCTAATAAGGGCATACTATCAATAAAGTATAATCTTCTCGGTAAACTTAATTCAGATAATCCCTTTACTCTAAATGTTTTAATAAGCAAAGGCCGAGTGGCAAGTTTATAATCTGTGATTAAAACAAGTTGTTCTCCTTTTTTAGCATCTGGAACAGTGAGTATTGCATGGTGTTTATCAGGCCATATCTCATAAATTACATTTTCTATGGCTGTTAAAGAAACCATTTCTCCGCTAATTTTTGCAAAGCGTTTGGCTCTATCTTTTATAATCAGATACCCTTCTGCATCGACTTCAACAATATCTCCCGTATCATACCATCCATGGCTGGGAGGAATAATTTCACCAATCTGCTCTTTACTTAAGTAACCTAACATCACATTAGGACCGGATATTAATAAACGTCCTCCCTGTTTAATTTCAGGAATAGGTTCAATTTCATAACGAATACCCGGTAAAAAATTACCTACTGTACCTGGTTTGTTTTGCATCGGCGTATTAACACTAATAACTGGTGATGCTTCAGTTACACCATAACCTTCAAAAATACGAATTCCAAATTTTTCCATCCATAATTTACGTGTTTTTTCTTTTAACTTTTCTGCACCAGCAAAAACATAACGTACGCTATAAAAATCATAAGGATGCGCATACCGTCCATAGCCTGCTAAAAAAGTATCTGCTCCAAACATAATAGTCGCATTACATTCATAAATCATATTAGGAACTTTACGATAATGTAGGGGAGATGGATAAATAAAAGCTTTTATTCCATGGTAGATAGGTAAAATGATGCATGCGGTTAATCCAAAAGCATGAAATAATGGTAATGAACTAAAGAAAATATCTCGCTGATTAAAATCGACTTGAGTCGTCATTTGTGCAAGATTAGCTTGTATATTTTTATGACTAAGAACTACTCCTTTAGGTTCACCTTCTGATCCAGAAGTAAATAAAATAACTGCTGGATCTTGTGGATTAGTTCCTTTTTTTAATTTTTTATAATAATAATATTGCGGAAATCGACTGAATAAACTTGCGCGTAATTTGTCTTTCCAACTAATTTCTTCTTTTAAATCTTCTAAATAAATAATATGGATAGATTTTTCGTTTAAGCGGTTAATAACTTGGAACAGATTAGCAACTTCAATAAATTTTCTGGAAGTAAGTATACATTTTACTTGAGCAACTTTACAGGCAGAATCTATTTGCAGAGGACCCGCAGTATAATTTAGCAAGGCAGGGATTCTACCAAACGCTTGCAATGCAAAAAAACTAACCACTGCACTCGTCATATTAGGCAATAAAAGACCCACCGTCTCCTGATAATTAGTGTAACGGCAAATATAAGGACCTAGAATAAAACATCGTGTTATTAATTGATTATAATTAATAGCTACTCGTGTAATATCTTCTAATATTTTTGTAGGCCCTTTATGAATTTCTTTCGCTTCTAATAAAGACTGAAAAAGAGTTTTATTATAATCTGTGCTTCGAAATAACATCTCTACCATCATGTCATATAGTTGATTACTAATAACTTGTCTTCTTTTTCGACTACTCATATTAGGATCAACAATAAACTTTCTGGGGGGCAAAATTGAAATAGAAATTTTTGGTAACCAACGTATTTGGACTTTACCTCGTAAACGGGAGAAAGGAGTATATTGCGCCCCTTGTAAACGAATAGGCAGTAAATTAACTTTGGCATGATCCGCTATTAATCCTGGACCTTCATAAAGTTTCATCAGCGCACCGGTTGTGGTAATCCTCCCTTCCGGAAAAATCACACATTTTTGTCCTTTTTTTACCTCTTTGATTAAAGTCTTGATTGCTAAGGGATTTAATGGGTCTAGTTCAAATACTTTAGAAAAATATAAAAAAGGTCGTATCCACCAAATACGTGATGTAAAACTATTAATTGCGAACAGAAGCTCATCAGGTAAAAATGCATAAAGTAAAACAACATCTAAAAATGAAGTGTGATTTGCAACAATAACGACACTTTCACCTGCTTGCTTATAATTCTCAAAGCCACTTAACTTAACATCATAAAGACATCTTAATATTTTTCGTAAAAGAGGTTTAATCAATCCTTGAGGTATAAGTCTTGTTGCATAAATAGCCAATCCAGTATTAATGATCCCTAATAATAAAAAAATCTGTATGACACTCAAATCAATTTTAAGTAAAAAAACAATAAAGATGCTGGAGATAACAATAAATATAGAATTAATTATGTTATTAGCGGCAATTGTTCTTGCGCGATGTTCAGTAGCAGTATCTGTTTGGATTAAGGTATATAAAGGCACAGCATAAACGCCACCGCTCACAGAAAGTCCAAACAAATCTATGCATATTCTCCAATGAGGTAACAAATTAAAAAAGCCTGAAAAATTAGTCAGTTTTTCAGAGTTATGGAGTAAATGGTTGGAAGCAAAATAAAGATCAATTATAAAAATACTCATCAGCCAGAGACTCATGGGTATCCATTTCATACTTATTCTATGTTTCAATAAACGATTACAAACTAATGAGCCACAAGCAACACCCACGGTAAAAATAATTAAAAAAAATGTCACTACACTAGCATCAGCTTGCAGAATATTCTTAGTAAAACTAGGAAATTGGGTTAAAAACGTAGCGCCAATTAACCAAAACCAAGAAATTGCGAGTATTCCTAAGAAAACCTTTTTTTCAGTTTTTACTTGCTGAATTATCTGTAATGAGGCTTTAATAAAATGTAAATTTAACTTTAAATTCGGGTTGGCTTTTTCAGTAACCGGAATGTAAAAACTGGCAAACAAACCCAGCCCCGCTATAGAGATTATGACCGTTGAAATCTTTCTTAGATCAGTATGATTAGCAATTAACAATCCACCTAAGATAGTCCCAATCAAGATCGCAATAAACGTGCTAGCCTCTACTAATGCATTGCCGGCGATTAACTGATTTTTTTCTAGAAGATCAGGTAAAATAGCATATTTGATAGGTCCAAAAAAAGTTGAATGCATGCCCATAAAAAATAATACTAGCATCAATAAACTTACTGAATGAAGATAAAACCCTAAGCTTGCCAATAACATAAATAAACATTCGAAGCCTTTAATTATTATGGTTAAGTATCTTTTGCTTAGTTTATCAGCCAATTGGCCTGCAAATGCTGAAAAAAGGAAAAAGGGTAAAATAAATAATCCAGCCGCTAAGGTTACTGAAAGCTGTTGCAACAGTAGAGATTGCGTGATGAGTTGGTAAGTAATTAAAATAATTAGCGCGTTTTTAAAGATATTATCATTAAATGCGCCCAAAAATTGAACTAACAACAAAGGTAAAAATCGTCGATTTTTTAGTAAAGAAAACTGAGTGAATACGGGCATAAACCCTCTCATGAGGCCTAATAACGCCTCTTCTAAAAAAAATCTTATCAGTATAACACCGAAACATGCTTATTTTTAAATCTACTTTTCTAAATCTGAAAAGATTTTAATTCAAGTTAACAAAATTAACTCCCCACCAAAAACTAAATAAATAACTTATATTTATTAAATGCAAGCTTGAGCTGTAATGAATAGACCAGTTGATATTAATCGATTGCGCAGGTATTATCCTTACCCGCAGTTGGTGCAAGTTTCTGCTCTATAGAGTGACTTAAGCCAACTCTAACGTAAGTTGAAGGGTTACGGGGTATAGCGCAGTCTGGTAGCGCGCCTGCTTTGGGAGCAGGATGTCGGGGGTTCGAATCCCTCTACCCCGACCAAATTTTTGTAGTTATACTTATTTTTAATCATTAAAACTGATGATTTATTATATCAATTAAGTAAGACGGATATCTTAGTATTATTTTTAGCCTTATTAAAACGCTCAAGGATACAACAACTTACATAAGCACATTATAGAAATTAGTTTTAGATTTTAGGAAACAGGCCTTGTTATTTAAACTTTTATTATAAGATAATAATTTTCAGGAAAGCGCCTGTAGCTCATCTGGATAGAGCATCGGCCTTCTAAGCCGAGGGTAGCAGGTTCGAGTCCTGCCAGGCGCACCAATTCCCAAATTCTTTATGTTTAATGGTGGACGTAGCTCAGTTGGTAGAGCCCCGGATTGTGATTCCGGTTGTCGTGGGTTCGATCCCCATCGTTCACCCCATTTTTGGGGCCGTTAGCTCAGCTGGTAGAGCAGTAGACTCTTAATCTATTGGTCGATGGTTCGATCCCATCACGGCCCACCAGATAAATCAAAGACTTACATCACTCAAAAAATTTTCCTAAATATCACTGCGCGACATTTGCGCGAGCTGTATCTACAAGGTTGTTATTTTTTCTTAAAACCATTAAATGTCTCCCCATGGTACATACCTTATTAGCGGCATGAATAAGATTACCTAACTCAGCTGCCGAATAATGTGTGGTTACACTTCTCGTTTTATGTCCTAACAAAACTTGTCTATCTTCATAACAAACTTCAGCTGAACGTAGTCGATAACCAAAAGTGTGTTTTAAATCATGCACCCTAACTTGAGGTAGATTTGCACGTAGACGTGCTTTTTTCCAAGCCGAATTTAACATTCGAGTAATAGGTTTTCTTCGAAAAGTGAATACATACTCAGAATGTTCTCCTCTTACTTCCTCAATAATAGCTAAAGCATTTCTATTTAAAACAACCAAACGCTTTTCACGATTTTTAACTTCAGCGGCAGGAATAATAAAAACTGAACCTTCAGGTATTCTGATTTCCCATTTCCATTTCAAATGGCAAATTTCATGATCACGACAACCTGTATTGACAGCAAACAAAGCCATGCGTTTTAAATGCAAAGGTAATTCGCTAAAAAGCCTAGCCTGTTCATCAATCTGTAATGGATACGGTTCTCTCTTGTCAATTTCACGAAGCAATTTTATTTTAGGTGCTTTATGCAACCAACTTAAATTGTGCTCATCTTTCCATTCTTGCTCTGCTAAATTTAAAATATGTCTCACAACTTGTAAGCCACAATTAATCGTCCGTCTTTTTACTCCTTCAAGTTTACGTTTTTTTATATAGCTTCTTAAATTATCCATATGAACTAAATCAAGCGATAAATCACCAATGTATTTATCTAAAGTTTTTAAATAAATAGCATCAACATGTAGACTCGATTTATCTTTTTCTAATAAATATTTAGTTGCAGCCTCTCTAAAAGTTCGCTTCGGTCTCACCCCATAAACACTGGCTTTACGAACCTGCTCAAGCCGATGAACTAAATAGCGTTCGGCTTCTTCGAGAGAACTTGATCCAGTGCTTTCTGAAATGCGGCGTCCGTTGACTTTTTTGTTAATGTGCCATATGTTCCCGCGTTTAACGAGTCCTGGCATTTTTTTTCTTCCCATATTGGTCTCCCCTTTAATGGAGGACGACCCTTACATTGCTTATAATCGTCCAACCATGCGTCTAAATCAAGTCGATCAAATGCAATTCCTATTTCTCCAATTGGAATTGTCACTAAATAGGGTCTTACTTCTTCATTAAATCGGTGTCGATCCATTCCTAAATAATTGGGAGCATCACGTAAACGGAGTAACCGAGGTTGCATTGTTTGTTCTCCTTTTTGTTTTTTTATTAAACAAATTTTACTTCATAAAAATGTCCACATGTGGACATTTTTTTTATTTAAAATATACACACACTAAAAATAATAAAAAGGAATCATATGCAAGAAATATTAATTAGAAGTGCAATTAAATTTTTTGGAAGTATTTCAGAAATGGCAAAAAATCTCAAAATTAGCCGACAAAGTATTTATCGTTATCTTGAAGGGCAGCCAATTGATCCTGATGTTGCTTCGCTTATCGAAAAAGCAACTAAGGGTAAAATCAAATTTAAAAAACTTATTCCTTGGAGAAGCAAATTCTATACAGAACTTGATGATTTTCCTTGTTCCCTTGTTAAAACACATTTAAACAAAATTATTTTTCCTGCAGATATATTTAGTTTTCTTCATCAAAAAGGCTTACCTCTATCTGATTATCGCCCAATTTGTGTCGATGAAAATCTTCATCTTATTTATGGTTTAGAGCATATTGAAGCTGCTAAAAAATGGTGGAAAAAATCAGTATTTTCTTGGCATATATCACTAGAAGATTTACGAAATAAAAAATATGAAGTTCATTATTTAATTAAAACCTTTAATTTAATTGAACGAATGGCTATTAGAAATGCCTTAGAAAAATTTATTGGAAAACGTCAAGGAAGAAGGACTGATCTTGATGAACTTGTGAATCTTCCTCCACAAGTTCAAGGAATTAAAACAAGAGATTTTGTTGCTGATGCACTTGGGTTTGGTAGTGATTATGTTTGCAGAATGCTTAATAAAATCTTCCGACACGGTAGCCGTACACTAATCCTACAAGTTCTAGAAGGAAAAATATCAATTTCTAAAGCAGGTGAAATCGCTGAATATTTATATAACAAACAAAAAAGTATTCGAGTTGTAAAAAAAAGGAAACAAACAATCAATAACGATGATTACAAGATTAGAAAAAATAATTTAACCAAATCATTCGATTTCTTATCCCAATTTAATAAATAATCAATAATAAAGGAGCACTTTGCATGAATACTTCTCAACTTCCTTATTCCTTACAAGCAGAGCAAGCGGTATTGGGCGGACTGATACTTGATAATATAACTTGGTCTGGTATTAGCGAACATTTAGTATCCAAGGATTTTTATCAATTAGAACATCAAATTTTATTTGATCAAATTATAAAGAAGATAAAGAAAGGAGAAAAAGTTGATGTCTTAACTTTAAGTGAGGCTGTTAAAACAATCCCGGAGTTAAAAGAAATAAAAGGTGACATTTATGTAATGGAGTTAATGAAAACAACCTTTAGTACATCGAATATTGGTGCTTATGTCGATATTATTAAGGAACATTCGAATCGTCGTCAATTAATTGAGATAGGACAGCTTTTAAATGATTATGTTACTCATAAAAATTCTAAGGAAACTTTAGTTTGGCTAGAAAATAAAATTCAACAGTTAAATGTGACGCTCTCTCCAGAAAATAAATTGCAGTTAATTACGTTAATTGACTTTCTAACGCTGAATATTGCTCAACGTGAGCTTATTTTATCTCCTTGGCTACCGAAGCAAGGATTAGCCATGCTCTATGCAAAACGCGGTGTGGGTAAAACACATGTGGCTTTAAATATTGCCTATACTGTGGCTAGTGGAGGTTCTTTTTTAGGTTGGAAAGCAGATAAACCCTGTTCGGTTTTGTATCTTGATGGTGAAATGCCAGCGGCAACTATGCAAGAGAGGCTGGCTTCTATCGTAATATCCCATGAAAAAGAAGCACAAGCTCCTTTTACTATTCTTACTCCCGATATCCAAAATAGAGGAATGCCTGACCTATCTACATTAGAAGGACAGCAAGCACTAGAACCTTTTCTAAAGGATGTTGAATTTATTGTGGTGGATAATATTTCAACTTTATGCCGAACTGGAAAAGAAAATGAGGCTGAAGGTTGGATATTAGTGCAAGCTTGGGCTTTGCGCATGCGTTCAGAGGGCCGTTCTGTTCTCTTTGTTCATCATGCAGCAAAGAATGGCAATGCACGTGGGACGAGTAAACGAGAGGATGTATTAGATACTGTCATTGTTTTAAAACATCCTAATGATTACGATCCGAGTGAAGGGGCTAGTTTTGAAATTCATTTTGAAAAAGCACGTTCATTTTGTGGTGAATCGGCACAACCTTTATTAGTCAAACTACACACAGAATATAACAAGCAAGTGTGGGAATTAAAAACTTTAGAGAAATCAACCTTTGAAAAGGTTATTGATTTGGCTAATCAAGGGTTTAAACAACATGAGATTGTTTTAGATTTAGGTATTAGCAAATCAAAAGCCAGTCGTTATTTTAAAAAAGCAAAGGAAGAAGGATGCATTGTGCATGCTTAATCATGCTGCGAATAGGCCAAAGTTGCAAGTTGCATTTCCTAAGGGGTGCAACTCGCAACTCTTGGCTCATTTTGGAGAAAAATATGAAACAAAACAATGCGACTTTTAGTGCTAAGGCCTTAGCTTATAAGACTTTAAAGCGAAATACCTCTGAAACTTTTTCTGCAAAGCTGTGGATAAATAATGCAACTTTTATCCCTAAAAAATCACCTCAAAAGTTGCGGCCTGATAAGCCCTATTTTGGTTTAGAGATTGACCAATTAAAAACCCTTGCAGCTGATGATTGGGATGAAGTGAAAGATAATCCAGCGATGTTAAAAGCAATGATCGAAACCTATCTCATGCTCAAAGGGTTAGATCCCGAAATACCTTCTGCTATTTACACTAAAACAGTGGATTGTCAAAACTGTGGCGAAGTAAAAACTTGGGCTAGCTGTCCCTACGATACAGTTCCTTGTTGCCAATGGTGTTTAGTGAATAATGATTTGAACTGGGATAAATAAAAAGGAGAAGCCGAGATGTTTATGAAAAAACTATTCCAACACATTCGATGTTATCGAATGAGATTGAAAAGAAAGGAACAGGAAAACCAACGATTAAAAGATAAAAACACCCGATTAGCTAAGCTTCTTGATATTAAGAGAGGTATCAAATGAAGTGCCTTAATCCAAGCTGTAATTACTTTAAAACCAGAGCTATAGATTCATTTGAACTCAAGAAAGGTCATTTAACCCGAAGAAGACGCTATTGCTTTAAATGCCAGGTACGTTATACCACGCTTGAAATTCCTATTTACATAGGAGCAGTTAATAAAGATTCCCTTTATGCTTTGAAGCAAGTTATCAACTATTTTTCAGGTAATGATCCCTATGCTCAATGGTCGAAATTATTTAGATTTGACAACACTGACCCCCATATAAGCCATTCGCAAAATAATTAAAAACAATAGATAATATTAATGCATTATTTTTTTATAATGCTTCCTGCAATTCTATATCCTGTAATCTCTATAATTAATAAGACGGAAAAAGCTAATCTTTGAATGAGTAAACTACCTAATGGTTTAACGATTAAACAAACCAAATTTTGCCAAAACTATAGCATCCCTCCTCATAATGCGACTCAAGCGGCTATTTCTGCCGGTTATTCTCCGCATATTGCTAAAACGATCGGCCATCGATTAAAAAAGAATCCGAAGGTACAAGACTATTTAAAATCCTTACAGTCTGATTTGGAGAGTCAAATGATTGTAAATTATGAATGGAAACTTAATAAATTAAAGCAGGTTGTTGAAGCTTTTATAGAGAATAAAGAAGACTTAAGTCCCCATAAAGTAAATAGTGCCATCCAAGCAATCAGTGAGATGAATAAGATGCAGGGCCACTACTCAGCAGAAAAACATGTCAACTTTAATATAAAAACTGATCCTGATCTCCAACAATTAGAAGATCTTATTAAACAACATGCTAAGGACTATTGATAATAAAGATTCTTTAATAACAAAAGCTACACTGTGGGGATCATTATTATTATTCACAAAAGTATTTTATCAATTACGCACAGGACGTAAATTTAGCGTTTCTCAGCCGACTTGTCGTGAACCTCATGTCATCACCCTCTGTCGAGCCTTAACGCAGACGCTAGAGGGTGAAATGCCGCTTCTTTTGATTAATATTCCACCACGTTATGGAAAGACCGAATTACTGATTCATTTTGTAGCGTGGTGTCTATCGCGTTATCCCGATTCACAGTTTCTTTATGTTTCCTATTCACATTCACTTGCTAAGAAACAAACGCAGACTATTCGTCAAATTATGACATTGCCGCAGTATAAGAAATTATTTGGTGTGCATTTGTCAGATGTATCGAGTGCCAAAGATAATTTCGAAACCACTCAAGGAGGTTGCGTATTTGCAGCCGGTAGTGGTGGAACGATTACTGGTAGAGGCGCTGGATTACAGAATGTCGATCGTTTCTCAGGCGCAATTATTATCGATGATATTCATAAGCCCGATGAAGTCACGAGTGATGTCATGCGTGAAGGCGTTATTGATTGGTACTACAACACCTTACAAAGCCGTGTGAATGCTCCGGGTAAAACACCCATTATCTTTATTGGCCAACGCTTACACGAAGCGGATTTACCCAGTCACTTCATTCAAACCCAATCCTGGGAAACACTGATTTTACCGGCTTTAGATTCAGCCGGTAATGCCTTAAATCCTTTGATGCACAATGAAAAGCAATTATTAAAATTTCAAGCTGAGAGACCTTATGAGTTTGCTGCACAATATCAACAAGATCCACAACCCACAGGAGGCGGCATCTTTAAACCGGAATGGTTTTATTTATTAGATGAAGAACCTGATTTTTTAGCGACATTCATTACGGTGGATACCGCTGAAACGGATAAAACTTACAATGATGCGACGGTATTTAGTTTTTGGGGTTTATATCACATAAAGAACGAAACAGCAGAAACAGACATATTGGGTCTACATTGGATTGATTGTGTCGAACTGCACATTGAGCCTAAAGATCTCGAAAATGAGTTACGTCATTTTTATACGATCGCCAATCGGCATAAAGTAAAACCTAACTGCATTGCGATTGAAAAGAAATCTACGGGTGTGACTTTACTTTCATTCCTTAAAAGCTGGCGTGGTATTGAGGTTCGGGAAATTGAACGTTCGGTTAAATCAGGTAATAAAATTACTCGCTATTTAGAAATACAACCGATTATTGCTAACCAGAGAGTTTCTTTACCGCGTAATGGTAAGCATACCGAAGCTTGTATTACTCACTGTAAAAAAATTACCGCTAACAACACCCATCGTTTTGATGATATTGCCGATACTTTGTATGATGGTATTAAACTTGGATTAATTGAACAGTCTATTCTTTTCTCAAGACGCCATCATGATGACGTGAATCGTGTTGTCTCTACATTAGCTGATCGTTTTCAACAGCTTAATCAGTTAAGAGAAGAGCGTTTATGGTAGATCAATTAACGGTTATCAAGAAGAATATTGAAAAGAGCTGTGAATATTTTCAAGAAAATGTAAAACGATTTAATTATTTTCGCCAGTTTGTCTTTCAATCCTCTCTTTCAGAAGCTGACAAGGCAGTCTTACATGAAGCCAATAAACCTATCCTAGAGTTTAATAGCTTAGAAGCCTTTATTTCACGGTTAAGAGGTGAATTTTCTAAACAAGAGCCTTCCATTGCAGTACGTCTATTAGATCAGAGTGGACTCGATCCTAACTTACCCCTAATTCTAGAAGGTCATCTGCGATCAATCTTTGATGAAGCGAATCACAATGGTTGCTCTTATGAAGTCTATACCGATATCTTAAGTGGTGGTTTTAGTGCCATGAAGGTTTGGACTGAGTATCAACATGAGAAAAGCTTTGATCAAGTGATTAAAATAGGCAGGGTCTTTGATCCCACTTTAGTGGGCTTTGATCCTTTGGCGGCATTACCGCACAAAGGCGATGGTCGGTATTGTTTTGAGCTGATTCCAAAAACCAAAGAAGAATTTCAAAAAGAATATCCTGATATTGATCTATCGACATTAAAGTTCTCCTCAAATTTAAAAGGTTTTAATTGGTCTTACCAAAACCAGCAAGAAAAAATTCTATTATTGTGTGATTACTATGTAAAAAAGAAGAAATCCAAGAAGTTATTACGTTTAAGTAATGGACATACCTTATTATCTGAAGATTATAAAAAACTAAAGCACTATTGGCAGGAAATAGGTAGGCTCGATCAGATCCCAACGATCATAGAAGAACGCAGCACTTCATTAGAAACCATTAATCGCTATCGCTTGATTGAATCTACTGTATTAAGCCATGAGGAGACCAGTTATCAGTTTTTACCCATCGTTTATGTCGATGGAAATTCAATACGTTTAAGCAACCATGGGCAAACTAAGCAAGTAACCCGTCCTTATGTCTATCATGCAGTTGGGAATCAGAAGTTAAAAAACTTTGCCGGTCAATGTCTCGCGAATGAACTTGAAAACATGGTGATGCACAAATGGAAAGTCGCTGCTGAAGCGATACCTGAAAAATATTTAGAAGCCTACATCAATCCTCAAAAAGCCAGTGTCCTAGTGTATAACGCCTTTCAAGAAGGTAGCCAAGGAACGATTCCGTTGCCTCCACCGCAAGAAGTGGGACGTGTTAGTGCACCGCCAGAGATCATACAGACCTTTACGAGTAGCGATGCCACCATGCAATCCATCTTAGGATCCTATGATGCATCATTAGGCATTAACAACAATCAATTAAGTGGAGTCGCCATTGTAGAAGGTGCTACGCAATCCAATGCAGCAGCAATGCCTTATGTGGTGAGTTTCTTACAGTCCTTGAATCAAGTTGCACAAATCATTATTGATCTCATTCCAAAATACTATGTGACTTCAAGGACCTTGCCTATTACTTATCCGGATGGTAAACGCGGTTATGCATTTATCAATCAACAAGGAGGCATCGATCTTAAATATCGCAGTGAACAATTAGAAGTATCAGTGAGTGCCGGCGTTAATTTTGCTATCCAAAAATCCAGAGCCTTACAGCAAATTATCGCTTTGATGCAAGCCTCTCCCTTGTTTGCTCAGTTTATTAATACCGAAGGTTTACCGATCCTATTAGATAATCTCGAGATACGAGGAATTGACCAACTGAAAGCTCAAACTGAAAACTTCGTCCAACAATTAAAATCTCAGCAACAGCAACAAATGAACCAACCTAACCCGCTACAAGAGAAAATAAACCTAGAAAAAAGCAAGCTAGCCGCACAGCTACAAGAAAATCAATTACAACACCTTCATAAAACTGTGGAATTGAACTTAACCAAAGATTCCATCGATACCAATCGTATGAAACTGATGGCTGATATACAAATGGCTCATAATCAAAATCTTGTCCAACTCGAAAAAGCTCAGACCGAACGTTTAGCCAAAGAAATTGAGTGGGTGATGAAAAAAAGCTAAATAGATGATTTAACATTTATTTAATATTGGAGAATTAAACTTTAGGCAAGTTTTTATAAAGAGTAAAAAAATGCCTAGAGCACCACTCCCTCCTATAGCTCCTTTTTTATATGCCGAAGAAATGCATGGATTGATCGAAGAGAAAAAATCACGTAGGGAGAATTTGAATATATTTGTACTTTCTGCCGAAGAGTATGGAATGACTAGTTATAATAGTGAACTCAGTATTTTTTTTAAATTACTTTCAAAAAATATTAATGATCCTAGAATTCCTTCTCGTTTTCAACTGGCTATAGAATGTCAAGGTCATTGGTTTTGTGTAGATTGTTATATTAAAAATAATCAGCTTTATTTACTCATTCTTGATGCGTCAGTACTCGATGGCAGTGCTGAGTTAATAAAAAACAGCACCCAACATTTAAATCCCGTAATTTTTTTCTATAGAGGAATTCAAATACAATACGATTTTGAGCGTTGCTCATTTTTTACCTTAGATCATCTTTTTCGCTTATCTAATAGAAATCAGCATTGGAATGATTTGCTTAATTTTAATTTTGCTGAACCAGGGAATATTACTTATTTTGATCACGAGTCTTGCCCAAGTTCTTTAGCCTTTATTTTTAAAAACATGCAATCTTTTAAAAGTTTAGATAAATTATCCCCTTCATTAAAAAACAGTTTCATTAATAAGCATAAAATAACTCTAGATCAATTTATTACAGAAAATAGTAGATCACGAGTTTTCATGGGGGTTGAAGATAAAATAAATGCAGGAATTTTGTTGAAGGAAAAAAAATACATGGAAAGAGGCCATCCTTTCTTTAAGCCAGCAAATTATAGAAAAATGGCTTCAAACAGACAAGGATTTGAAGTTATTGCCGGAGAAGTAGGAGCATTAATAAATGAATTAATTAAGCATAAAGGGAAAATTTACTTGAAAACCTTAATAAAAGAAAATGAAATCCTTATAAAGGATAACATAAGAAATTTTCTAGATGTTGCCATTTACTATGGCTTAAATAATTTTCTTGTTCTTTTAATAGAGCGGAAATTATTAAACAAAGCGCTTATTACCACTTCTGATATCTATAGTTTGATGAATAAGGATATAAATATATTTAAAACTATTTTTGAGCATGTTAAGAATTCATTAGATTATACCGATATTTTAGAAATAGGAATAAAAATAAGTTCGCAAGGAAATAGTCAATTTAAACAATATTTCGCATCTATGTCTTTTGAAAAAGCAGATCCATATCCTCCTATTTTCTTACCTTTTTAAAAACATTAAAACTACAACTGACTCCCCTATAATGGACTCGCTATTTATATTTTGTAGCTAGATAATAGGCCTATACCTAAAAGTATTTATTAAGCTTCCCTAGTTAGCGGGCTTATAGGTTTATTGTCAGAGGAAATAAGAATAAATGAGTGAAAATCTAATACCGGAAAATCTACCAAAACCTGAATCAACCCTTGAAACTGAATCGATAGTATCTGTTGAATCCATACCGCAATCCGTTATAGAACAAATAAAATATGAAGCGAGTGAACAAGATAAATTAGTCGAGCCGCATGCAAATAATTCTGTTTCTACATCGACTTCAACGTCGTTAACGACAGAAGATGTACACAATATAATTGCAAATCATACCACTCAACAAGCGAATGAATGGCAGGCACAACAAATCGCACAGCAGTTTTTAGGTAAATTAACCGCAGCCAAAGATAAATATCCTGATTTTGAAGAAACATTAGCAAATCTTGAAGTGCATAAATTTCCTGAAGTGGTGCAACTCGCTAATAATTTTGATAATACCGCAGATATTATGTATGAACTCGCTAAAAATCCGAGTAAAGCTGTCATATTGAAACAATGTGCTCAAATAAATCCGAATCTTGCAACGGTAGAGTTACGACGCTTATCGGATTCCATTAAACAAAATCAACAAGACCATCCTTCAAATCGATCTCCGCTCAATCAATTAAAACCTTCCACCACCAAAACAGGTAACGGTCATTTATCACTGCGTGAATTAAAAGAAGATCCGCGTTTTATTTTTTGATTCCAGAACTTTTTTGCTTAGTAAATAATAATAAAGGATAACCATGAGTATAAATGTGTTAGAAAGCGTTGCTACGCTTCAAGAAGATGCATTAGCCCTCTTTCAAAATAGAAATTGCTTTATTCAAACGGCTAATACAAAATTTATCGATTTTGAAAAGACTATCGGGAATTTAGGTAATGAGATTAACCTAGAATTACCTTTTCGATTTATTACCAATGATTCGCTCGTTTCAAAAATACAACCACTTATTCAACGGCATACAAAGTTAATCACGGATAAAAAGCGTAATGTTGCCTATGCAATGAGTGCTGAAGAGATGATTTATCACTTTAATAGTAATCGCGACAGAATAGGTAAATCCGCTATCGCCGAATTATCTGCCTATGTAGAAAAAAATATTGCTTCTCGCATACCAGATTTTACGTATCGATTTTATGGTGATGGTAAAACAACGTTTAGTGGCATCGAAGATTTAGAAAAAATGCTTATTTTGTTTCGTGAAATGGGTATTCCTTCTCCATCTCTTAACTGTTATGTCAGCGATCTTTATTTATTGAAAGCACGCAGTGGCATGTTAAATCAATTTACACCGATTCGTAATGATGCCTTAGCGCGTCGATATGAAATCGGTGAATACAATTACACAAAATTTTATCGTAGTAATATGCTTGCCATTCATGAAGCAGGTGCTATTGGCCAAAAAGGTATTATTCTAACGGTTGATGGAACAGACGATCCTTCCGGTAAAAATATAACGCAATTAAAGCTATCGGGTGATTTTGAACCAGGAAGTATCGCTTATAAAAAAGGTGATCTAATTCAATTTGAAGATAATATTCCCAATATTCCTGATGTTCGTTATCTCACCTTTGTAGGTCATGCGCCTTCGAGTTGTCCCGTGCAATGTCGTGTTGCTAATAATGCAACCGCGCCTGATAAAGGACCCATTACCATTAATATAGAGCCTAGCTTATGTGCTGACTCGAGCATTTCGAATTGGAATATTACAACCAACATTGTAAAAGGCATGAAAATAAAAACTATGCCAAGTCACAAATCAGGATTATTAATTGGTGATAATGCCTTTTATATTGCGATGCCGAAATTACCGGCCGAACGACCTAATGATTCAGTGAGTAAATACGATCCCGATACCGGAGTCGCGATACGAGTAACCTATGGCACAACAGCGGGGACAGATGTATTTGGTTTTCATTATGGAGCTTTGTGGGGAACCTTGATGGTTCCTGACTATGCTATGCGTATTTTATTTCCTGTTATTTAGAAGGTAATAGCGAATGCGAGCAACGGAATTAATCACTAAAGCCTGGACTTTATCCGGCATCGTTGCAGCACAGGCAGAAACGGTGAGTGGCGATCAATTAAAAGAAGGACTTGAGCACCTCAATGATTTTTTGGCCTTGCAAAGTGCTAATTCTCGAATGATTCCATATACGCAAGTTCAAGAGTTAAGCTGTGTTCCCCATGAGGAAAAGTTGTTTGTTAAACACTTGATTGCTTTAGATACCTTAACCCTGAGTGAAGCAGAACCCCGTAGTTTTTTATTGCAACCATTACCGTTATTAGGTAGAAAGGAATATTTTAAGCAGGCTTATCCAGAATTTTTACAGCCACGGTTTTATCATTTAGAAAGAACCAAAGGCGGAAGCTTTTTGTTTTTAAGCCCTACGCCCGATAAACCGTATTCACTAAAACTCATCGGAAAATTTGCTTTAACCGAAGTTGATTATAATGATGATTTTAGTCTATTTTATGATCGTGATTATCTTCTCTATCTTCGTTATGGCTTAGCCGACGCGCTTTGTGATCTTTATAACCATCCTTTTGCAGGGAAAATTAAGTTAAGAGAATTAGAAAAAAAATTGCTGGATACATCCCCCCTTGATCTCAGTGTAGAAAAGATTTCAATGTTTAGAACATGAAACAGCTCCCTGTTGTTATGGTAGGCGGTAATGGTTTTGGCCGTTATCCGAAAATATCTGCTGAACAAACCTTTAATATGCTCGTGAGTGATGATTTTTTAGTTCCCTTTGCCGGTTATAAAAAGGTATTAGCCATTGCCGAAAAAGGATCGGGGCGCGGATTATTTAACAGTGTCCGTTTTAATCATTTAATTGCTGTCATCGATAATGGCGTCTATATCATCGGCCGAACCTTATATGCACAACGCATTGGTAGTTTAGAAACCTTTACAGGCGATGTATTAATTGCTGAAAACGAAAAAGAGGAGATTGCGATCTGTGATCAAAAAGATATATTTATTTTTAATGTCCGTGATTCAACGTTTAAAAAAGCGGAATTAGACTTTGTTCCGGGTTTTATTGCATACCATAACGGCCGTTTCCTAGCACCCGATAGTGAGCATGCCGAGTGGAGGCTCTGTGATGAGGAAAATAGTTTACATTGGCCGGCAGATAGCAGTCATGTCGGTGAATTCCAAACCAAAGCCGACAATCCCTTAGCGGTGATTCCTTTACCAGGGCGTGGCAATACGCTCTTTGTTATGGGATCGATAGTCACTGAATGTTGGTCGGATATCGGTTTAAACTTATTTCCCTATCAACGCGCTTCCAGTTTTAACATTGATTATGGCTGTTTAAATCCAGCAACCATTGCAAGCAGCGATGAATTTGTTGTTTGGTTAGGCCGTAATGAGAAATCGGGACCTGTCATTATGTTAAGTAATGGCGGCGCGATTCAACAAATCTCCACCGAAGGAATTAACTTTAAATTTTCCCAGTTAAAAAACCCAAATAATGCCTATGGTTTTTTATTCAAACAAGATGGTCATTTGATTTATCAAATTACTTTTCCAGAAGATAACTTAACCTATGCCTATGATTTTAATACTCAACTCTTTTTTACATTGACCAATGAAGCCATGGATGCACACATTGCTAAAAAGGCTGTTTATTTTAATGGCAGCTATTATTTTATTAGTTTTATTGACGGTCATGTGTATGAATTAAATTCTCGCTATACCGAAGCCGATGGCAAAGAAATTCCAAGAATTAGAATAACGCCGCCTATTCGCTCTTTAGATAATGGTTTTTTTACGATACAACGATTGTTACTTCACCTTGAACAAGGCCATAACCAAACAGTACAACGCGTAGATTTATCCTTATCCAAAGATGGGGGAATTAGCTTTAGTTCGACTCTATCCAAAATCCTAAACCCTTTAGCGCATCGACAAAATCATTTGAGTTGGTGGCAGTTAGGACGCACTAATGATCTCACTTTACAATGTCGCTTCTGGGGACAGGATCGTTTTGTGGTAGGCAATGGGCTCTTGAGTATCACATGAAGATTCCAAATTTACCGCAGGAAAAACCGATTAATGAACAAGGACAATGGACCGCCGCTTGGAGTTTATGGTTACAACAACTCACCAGTTTATTGCAAACCCATTTATCCGATGAAGGTTTTCAGTTGCCTTTAAAATCGACTTCCATCATTACCCAATTAAATCAAGCAAATAAAACCGGCACATTAATCTATGATGCGAATACTCAACAATTCAAAGGCAATGTTAAGGGTCAATTTAAAGTCATTCAATTGGATTAAGCGATGAGTGTTTTTGGTGATATTGGAAACTTTTTATGGGGTGGTAATGATGCTAATCAAGCGAGTAGTTATTACAACCAAATACCGGATATCTTAAAGCAGTATTTAAAACCTTATGTTGATAGAGGTAATGCGGTTTATCCGCAATTACAAGAGCAATACGACAATTTATTAAAGGATCCCGGTAATTTTTTAAATAAACTCGGTCAAGGCTACCACGAATCTCCAGGCTATCAATTTCAATTGAATCAAACACTTAATGCAGGTAATCGAGCTGCTGCAGCAAAAGGGATGTTAGGTAGTCCGATGCAGCAACAACAAGCTCAGCAATCAGCCAGTCAATTGGCCAATCAAGATTTCAATAGCTACTTAAGTCATGTTTTAGGTTTATATGGACAGGGTTTAGCAGGTAAACAAAACATTTATAACATGGGCTTTGGTGCTTCTAATAATTTAGGCGAAAACTTAAGTAATGCATTAATGTCACAAGGCAATTTAGCGTATTCCACGGCTGCCAATCAAAACCAATCCAATCAACAATTATTAGGAATGCTATTGGGATTGGCGGGTGGATTTTTATAGAAAAAAATAGAAAAACATAATGGCGATACCCGTTCAACAGTTTCCCATTTTATCTTCTGCGCAGGCTAATCCCTTAGGAAGAGGTTTGGCTACTGGCCAAAACTTAGCTCAACACTTTATTCAAAATCATTTTCTAAAAACCAATGAACAAGAGAATTTACAGAAACAACAATTAGCCAATGCCTTATCACACATCCAATTACAGTTTGCGCCAGAAACCATGCAAACCAAGCTGGCCTATCAATCAGCACAAATACCCTATTTGCAGGCTCAAACAGAAAAAACCAAACAAGCAACGCAATTAGCACCGTTAGATGCACTGATAAAAGCTCAGCAAGCCTCTCAAATCGGATCCCGTTTTGGTGGAGCCTATCAAATGGCGAGGGCTTTACAAGCAATGGCGCCGGCGGCACGGCAAATTTGGATCGCACAAAACCAAGATCACTATAATCAAATGCTAGTGGATTTAGGGAATCAAACTAATAGTAACTTTATTAACCCTGAATTATTAAAAAGATATTTACCTGAACTGAATAATAATTCTCCTAGAACTTTATCTCCTCGCTTTTCACAACAAACGTCGGACAATATTCGCCAAACCCAATTAGCCAATCAACTCTCTGCAAATAATGTCTTAACAACACCTGCAACACGCAGACAATATGAAGGCGGAATTCAAGTTGAAGGAATCTTTAATGATCCCAGCTTTCAGTCACAAGCACAAAACGCAAGTCTTTATGCCGGTGCAACCGGTAAAGGAAAAGCCGCATTAGCGGCATTGTCACAAACGAATCCCAAAGCCTATGAAGATTATATTGCTTTCAAACGTCAAACCTTACCGTTGATTGAAAGCCGCATTAAAACCTTGGATCAAATGGGTGCCACCGATGCCCAACGTAAGATACTTGAAAATATGTTCGATAAAACAGCGGATGCCTTAACCTCTAATCCCCAGCAATTTATCCTGCAACTTAATCAACTCGGTAAAACCTTAAATTTAGTCGCACGATCGGTACAAACTGCAGCATCCCCTTTAACACCGATGCAGCGTATTAAAGCATTTAATCCTATTCAAGATGCATCTAAAACCATCAATGGTAAAACCTATCATAAGATTCAAGGGCAGTGGTATGAACAATGAAACCTGTCAATGATCCTGACGTGTTAAAACAATTAGAAAGTAAGTCAAATTCTAATTTCGAAATAAATCAGCACAATCCCGTTTTTAATTTTTTGGCAGGGGCCGGTGGTGCATTACAAAATAGTTTAGCGAATTTACCTTACAGTCCTGTTCATCATGCGCCTTCTTCACAAGGATTATCAGGAAAGATAGGTGATATTGCTGGAAATTTATTAGGTTTCGTCGGCGGGGGTGAAGCACTGAATGCCGCTCGTGCGGCCAGTGAAGGTTTGCCATTTGTGGGCCAACTCGCTAAATCACTCGGTGGCGAAGGTTTACCCGGTATTGCAAGAAGATTGTTAGGAACTTCAATGGCAGGTGCTTTGGAAAATCCTAACGATAGAATGGAAGGTGCTACAAAAGGTGCGTTATGGGCAGGCGTGGGTGAATCGGTTCCACTCGCATTAAAAGGAATTCATCAGGCAGCAGAATTTATTCATCCACAAGCTTTTACCAACAAACTGGTTGCCTCGCTTAAAAATGCTTATGAAAACAGTAAAGCAGAAGCCACAAAACGGTATGGACAGGTTTTAGGAAACATTGGATCTGAAAAAATAAAGGCTCAAACCTATCCTCAGTTACATCAAGATATTTTGACGGCCTTTGACGCCAAACTAAAAGATTTGCATCAAGATTTTACAAATAATTCTAGTTTGGAAAAAGCACATCAACTACAAAGCCAATTAGGTTCTAAAATAGGACAATTATCAACGAGTAAACATATTGATATTCATACGCATAATGCGATAACTCATTTAAAGCAAGCGCGGGCTGCTTTACAAACGGATATAAACAGCTTTCTACAACAAACGCATCCTGATTTATTTAATCAATACCAACAAGCCACCCGATTTTACAAAAATACAGTGATTCCGTATCACGCAGAAAATTTTATCTCGAAAATAGCACAAGGGGATATCAAAACCGCTGCACCGAAAAAATTAAATAATGTTTTAATGACTCTGTCTGAAAAAGCATCGTTACCTTCGGATCACACTTTGCAAACGGCGCATAAACAACTTGAGAACAAAATGAATCGCGGAAAAATGACCAGCCAATTAGCCAGTTTATTAGCCGGTGCAGGTTTGGGTGAATTAACGCATCCCGGTGGTTTCGGTGCACTCGGGGGGTTAATAGGTGGGGGTGCTGCGCATCATTACGTATTACCTAAGTTACTTGATCTGGCAGCGAATCCCTATGCGACTCAACAAGTAAAAAATTTAAAACTCCCGTATCAATTACTCATGAAAAGTTTAATTGCCAATCAACTTAATCCTAATAATAAGGAAGCATTATGAATCTAGATCCACGTTATGTCGTAGCTCCCGCACTGGAACAAGCTTATATCGATAAAAAATCAGGCTTACCGTTAGCTAATGGCATCATTACTTTTTATCAAGATAAACAACGCACGGTACTAAAACCTATCTTTACTTTGAGTAATGATCCCGTGCACACGTATGTTGCATTACCCAATCCATTGCGCTTAAGTGCTGTTGGTACTGTACAAGATGCCAATGGAAATAATGTATTGCCTTATTATTTTCCCTTTGATGAACAAGGAAATGTTGAGCTTTATTATATTACCGTAGAAAGTATGGATGGCCAGTTACAATTTACCCGTGAAGCGTGGCCTAGTATATCCATCGAACAAAATAACAATGAAAGGGATTTAATTAATTTAATCCCTAATGGTCAGTTTTTATTACATAACACTATTCCAGCTCAAGAAAATAGAGTTATTGGTGAGATTAACCAAGCAATCACTTATCTCGCACCAGGTGGGTGGACTTTTCAGAGACCAGAATATTCTACCGCTAAAGATTTAGTGGTTTTTGAACGCTTTGGATCCAGTGTAAATAATCCTTCGGGTTATCCTCGTTATGCCATTCGGATTGAAAATCAACTGCCCTGTGCAGGTGATCTATTCAAAGATTTAAGAATAAGCTTTGGTAATGTGAATCGTTTTGCTTCTAATACGGAAGCTTATACCTTTTCATTTGCCGCACAAACCAATACCGGGAATACGTTAACCGCAACACTCTTATTAATCAAAAACTATGGTCAGGGAGGAAGCCCCTTAGAAGAAAAAATCATCAAGACGATTACCATAAATGCTGCTTATTCGATGATGACTATTCCTTTTATTTTTGGAGAAAACCAAAATAAAACTTTGAGTCTAAAGGATGATGATAGCGTTACTATTGCACTGCGCTTTCCTACCAACAGTGTATTTGATGTGTCGTTAACGGATTTTATGTTGAGTAAGGGTAATAATATCATCACTGATTATTCGCAAATAACTGATAACCAAGTCATTAGTCAAAGTCTAGCGGGAAATCCCATACCTGCGCTCGATGGTTCAGATCATTATCTACCGGTTTATTTTAGTAAAACAGGATTTATATTTTATGATGGCGATATTGGTAAGATTTACTCAGCGGCTTATCCTAAACCGAGTCCAGGAGAATTATTATGTGATGGCAGCCGTTATTTAAGTACAGGTATCTCTCCTGATGAAATTCCTTATTCAAGGCTTGCTAAAAAATTATGGGATGATGAATTAAATTATTATCGTTATGGAACCGGTGCTAATTTTGTAACCGCTGTACTTGATTCGCAGCAAGCAAGAATACGGCTTACCACCAATCAACCAGGTTCTGCTATCGCATCAACTGCGGGTACATCCGGTTTTACGATAACACCGGTTGTGACTGGAAATAATTATTATGTCCAAGCGTTGGCTGGAAGAGATTCTAATAAGATTATCTGCAAGGGAAGTATTATCGGCGCTACACCAGCTCCTGATGCCAAGACCAGTGGGTTTACTTTAAATGATTTACGAAACTCAGCGGCTACCAATCATTTGTTTCAAATTGTATGCACTGACAGTAAAAATTTAGCCGGTCAATGGTTACAATTTTCAACGACGAATGTCACTTATTATGTTTGGTTTACGGTTGATGGTCAGGGTATTGATCCAAAACCCTCCTCATTAAACGGAATAAAGTTAGCGCTTTTTTCAACACAGACTGCCAATGAGGTGGCCTCCTGTTTAGCTGAAACTTTAAATGGTCATCAAATGACTTTAATAAAAACTAATGAGGCCAGCCAAATTAAACCTGGCAGTTATTGGACTTTTGCAACCACTACACCCGAAAACTTTTATGTTTGGTATCGAAAGAATAAGCAAGGATCCGATCCAAAAGCAGATGGAACCGGTATCGTCGTTGATATTCAAGAAAGTGATACGGCAGAAAAAATTACTCAAAAAACAATGCGTGCAATAAACCAAGCTTATTTTGCGGTACCGGATTTACGCGGTGTTTTTTTAAGAGGTTGGGATAAGGATAAAAAAATAGATACCGGTGATCGATTTTTTAATTATGGGCAAGGCCTTATTACAAACACGATTGGAGCATTCGAATTGGATGAAATACTGAGTCATAACCATTCTTTTACAACAGGTTATGAAGATGGTCCGAGAAGTCAAACAACAATGACTGAAAAATGCTATCACGGTACTTATCCCAGCAGTTCTTACGTTGACTATCACGGTGGCAATGAATCAAGACCTCTCAATACTGCAGTTAATTTTGTTATTAAATATTAAATAAACTTTATGATAAAAAAAATACTATTAATCTTAACGTTAGGAATCATGATCGGCTGGATAGCCAGCTGTGCTTGGAAAGCGCCTTTACAAGAGATCAATGTACCTGTTTGGCCTGATGCACATTTTCAAGCGGAATAACTTCAAAAAAACCGAGGATGGGTTGTTGTTGGATCAGGCGAGACTGTCTTGTCTTCTGAATCGATGTAGGTACTAGTTCGTTTTAAAAGTATTTCCAGTATTTTTTTATTCTCAGCTTGTTCTGCTTCTATTTCAGTTTGTTTTGCCTTTATTTCTGCATGTTGCGCTTCGACTTCTGCATATTGCGCTTCGACTGCTGCCTGTCTTGCTTCTATCTCTGCATGTTTTGTTTCTATTCTGTGAAACCTTTTATTAAGCTCTTCTCTAAATATTATGAGGTCTTGTTCGAGCTTCTCTCTTAGCTTAGCTAGCTCTAATTCCCAGGATGGAACACATTGTTTTAAGATGACTAAACCGTGATTCAATCTATCGAGTGAGGCTTCAACTAATAGTTGAAAATTTTGAAACAATTCTGTTTTTATTCGAACGATTATTTCATCTCCACCTGACCTATCAGGATGAAATAATAAACTACTATGTCGAAAGAAATAGGTAAATCGATTTTGTAAATGATCCGACCAATTTAACATTTCCCTATAGTTAACTCGTTTATGTTTTGTTTCATAGACTAGCCGTTCATAGTCAGACAATAAGGGGTCAATTAATCCTTCTAAACTTTGTAAACACTGCTGTAAAAAAGACTGAATTTCTTTATAGGGAGGTGGATTTTCTTTTAACAGCTCTTTTAAGAGATGTTGTTTAAATGCTAACCATTCATTGACTGAACTTAATGGAGAACTAAGATCAGCGCCTAAAGAGGGACTAATAACTCTCTCAACTACCGCCGGACTAACAGAAACTAAGTCTTGACAGGAATTTTCTTCACTGGCTTTAACAGGTTGGCACCAATGCTGAAAATAATTTCTCAGTACCTTTCCAAGCTCTGAATATTCGTCTTCTAACTTTCGTTGTATGGAGGCTCGATCACAGCCTTCAGGTAATTCCTTTAAATGACGATCCAATAACTTTAAAAAAAACCGTTGTCTTTTTTCTTCATGTTGAGCCAATAGAACATCAAAGTTTTTATTCATCCATTCAACATTCCCTATATAACCTTCAAGACGTTGTTCTAAAACTGAATGATCCCGTTTTAATTCACGCATAAACAAGTTTACAAGACGTTGCTCAGGCGCATACAGTATCAAACTCCGTTCGGAGAGTGGATTTTCCTGATGAATACGCTGAAAGGAAAGACAACGCTGATAATAAGAATAAATAACTATCCGATTATTAATGTCGGTAAATAAACGTAATAACCAGCGTCGCCAAAAAGGCTTTTGCCAATACAAAGCAATTTGTTGTTGTAACTCATCCGGTGTTTTTCTACAGAGTCTTAAATTCTCTAAATCCTCTTGCTCGCGTAGCCATAAAGGATTGTCTTTGCTGAGCTGCGGGGAGATTTGAATAAAACCTCCCCATTTTACGCCCCACCACCAGGACATCCATTCAAAGGGTTTACAGGCAAGTTGTCTACCTAAGTCTTCGATTAACATCACCAGCACCCTCCTTAACTAACCTTTTACATTAGCGGGGAAAAAACGAAACATTAGCCTTTGTTTGATTCATCGTTTCCTCCTCTGAAGCAGCAGGAGTACTTGTTCGTTTCAACAATAACTCCAATGTTTTCCTGAATTCTGCATTTTCTGCTTCATATTTATTCTGTCTTGCTTTCGTCTCAGCAAGTTCTGCTTTCGTTTCATCTAGTTCTTTTTCTACCCTAGCAAATTTTTCTTCTGTCGCAGTTTGCTTTTTCTCCGCCTTAGCTAATTTTCCTTCCGTCGTAGTAAGTTTTCCTTCCGTAGTGGTTTGTTTTATTTTCAATTTTGCATTTTCTGCTTTTAATTCTTCCTGTTCTTTTTCGCGATTTTCAGTTAGTTGCTTGATTTGCTCAGCTTGATCTTGGATTGTTTTATCTTGCTGCTCAAGAAGCTGATCTTTACTGGCTTTTAACTGGCTATCAAATTCATCCACTAATTTTATTGCCTTATCATGTAAGGAAGAGACATTAAAAATACCTCTTAAGGCATTGACTGACTTTCCTTTCATTTTGTGCATAATCTTTTGAACTTCAGAGAACGCAGCATAGGTGAGGCCTAGGGGATCCTGATTAATCACCTTAAGACTTTCATCTAAATCTTTATAGATTTGCGCACATTCCTTATCTCTTGCTTCGGATGGATTTTGTAGACCTAACATCTTATTCCAAGTATTTAATGCTTCATATGCGATAGACATTAACAGCGAAGGATTATCCTTTTTCACCAAATGCAAGCTATACTTGTCCAAATGATTCTTTAGGTTTGTAAAGACTTGCAGTAAACCGGAATAATTCTGTAAGCGTTCGGATGTGAGTGCTATTAATTGTGAATCTTTGCGAATATAATCAACTATAAAATTTTTTAATTCTCCTGGACTTTGAAAGACTTTTATTAAAAAGGGCTCTTCTTCATCCTTAGGAAATTCAAATAAGTCTGCCTTAGCCGCTAATAAATATCTTAATGTATAAAGATTCTCGCTCTGTAAAGCCTTCTTCAACAAAACATAACCAATGGTTTTAGTTTCATCGGCAACGCGTAATTGCAACAGATCCGATTCCTCCAATTGATTCTTGCGTCGAAGATGGTCCAATATCAGCCTTTTTATATCTCTTGAGCTTTGCAGGGCTTTAACTAAAAAGGGTTCTTCTTCATCTTTAGGAAATTCAAATAAATTCGCGTCCGCATTTAATAGGGTTTGTATGACTTTTTGGTTATTAGTTTCTAAGGCCTTCTCTAGCAAAATAGAGCCGATGGTTTTGGTTGTATTAGACGGTAATGTATCTATGTGCAATTGAATAAGAGAAGGGGATTCCTTATTAATCAGGTAATGATGGTCCTGGTAGATGGGATGTAGGACATCGATTTGATTTCCATTTGTAATAGCCGGAGAGGCTTGACTCCTTAATAAAAAGTCGAATTGTTTTTCTAATTGCGCTTGTTGTAGACTTTGATAGCGAATGGATTTTAATTTTTTAAGGGACTCTAATGACTCAATGGCCATTTTAAATAAATTATCTTGCGATAAATATTTTTCTTTAAATCGTTCTATGCCCGGTTTTGATATGCGTTGTTTTAAAGGTTGATAGGCTTTTAGTAATTCCGAATCGGTGGGTTCTGATAGTGTGATTTCAATCTTATAATTCTTATCTAGCAGATCAGCCAAAACAGTATAAGCGTTCGCATCCAACACACTATTACCTAAATTCAACGATTGAAGCGTAGGATGTCGTTCTAAAATATGACAAAGTGCTTCCCAAGAAGACGGATTAGCTTCGGTAATATGGAGGTGTAAATGGTCTAATTTAGAATTCACTAAAAAAGGGATTAAAGCCATTTGCTGTTTCGATAGCGAAAAAGGACTTATAGTTAATTCTTTCAAGCCAGAAATTTGGGCCAATGAATTAAGTAATTGACTGTAAGATTTCTGAGTAGCTTCTAGATCAACCTGATGGTTGGGGTAGAAAAACAGCTGATCCAATTCGATTGAGCTCCAGGGTTGCGTTAATAAAGAAATGAAATCTTTTTGCAATGCCTCGAGTGGCGTTTCTTCCGGTGGATGCCAATACACTTCCTCTGAATATCCAAAATTCATCGGCGCGTTCAAGCTATGGGGAGAGCCCATTTGACGAATGGCGAAATCTCCATAGCTATCTTGCCATCGACGTGGAACATGTTGAATGACTGGCCCCGAATGATGTTTCTTCCGAGGTGCATCAGGAATCATTTGAATATCCTTTAAGCGAATGCGTAAAGGAATGCTAAATTGGCTCTGTTTAAGTTTTTCGATATTTCTTTGGAGATTCTGAATATTTTCAGAGGAAAATTCAGCATTTTTTAATTCAAAGAAACCATTCTCAGAAAAATTTTTTAATGCAGAGGGGAAAGGCATAATTAACTCCTTTTGTTGTTGTTCCCTATTATTAATTATAAGTCTAAGCGATATTTTTTATCTTGACTAGATAATTTATATTTTAATTATCAAAAAACCCAATGTTTTAAATTATTTATTTTATTGTGGTAAGCTAGAGTTTGATTAGAAATTAAAAATTTTAACTTTCACGTAGATATCTGTATGCTAAAGAGATTTTTCATATTTTGTATTTTAAGTTCATTTACACTTATTCAAGGATGTTCTAGTTCATCGCCTATTAACTTAATTAGTCTTCCAGAAAAATCTGTTTCTTGTCCTGTTATTCAGGTTTGTTTTACTCCAGGACAGGATTGTACCCATCAAATTACCAATCATATTGCAAAAGCTGAGCATTCTATTCTTGTTCAAGCCTACAATTTTACTTCTAAAGATATTGCCGATGCATTAATCAAAGCCAAGAAAAAAGGCGTTAAAATTAAAGTTATATTAGATAAAAGCCAACGTTCACAAAAATATAGTTTATTACATTACATCGTTGATGCTGGAATTCCTGTCTGGATCGATACTAAACCTGCTATTGCTCATAATAAAATCATGATTATCGACGGAAAAGAAGTCATTACCGGGTCTTTCAACTTTACCGATTCAGCTCAAAAGCGAAATGCTGAAAACTTAGTATTTATAACTGACTCTAAACTCGCACAGAAATATATTGAAAACTGGGAGAAAAGAGAGCGACAATCTAGTCCTTATTCTCCATAAATAGTTTAATTATTTGGACATCCTTAATAGTAAAAGGCTTATTCAAAATATAATCAATGTTAGCTATTTCACATTTCTTTTTAACTTCAGCTGTTTTGTGAGCTGTCAGAGCAAAAATGGGAAGATGAGGGTTGTTATTTTCTTGCTCCCATTGACGATAAAGTCTTGCAACCTCTGTTCCCTCTAAATCAGGTAATCCAATATCCAGCAATACCCAATCAAAAGATTGGCTTTGTAAAGCGTGTAAAGCTGCCTTTCCTTCAGAAACTGTAGTAACCTCATAACCTAAATTAACAAGAATATTTTTTACTGCATGAAGTACTAAAGAATTATCTTCAGCAACAAGCACCGATCCCATTCTCTTATCTGCCTTAGGCTGAGGTGTTGATTGTTGTGATATTGCAGGTGATGTTTGTTTTATATTTTCTTCTGCCAAAGGAAAGTTAAATATTAATATAAAGCAGCTTCCTTTTCCTTCTTTACTAAAAACCTTTATTTCCCCACCTAAAAGTTCCAAAGCTTTTTTAACTAAAAATAAACCAATACCATAACCCTTATACTCAGCTTGGTAGGAAGGATGTCCTCGATAAAAACGATCAAATATTTTATCAAGTTCATCATTAGCGATCCCAATTCCGGTATCCTTAACCTGAATTTCTATCTTTGCCCGTTTATCTTTTATATCGAGGAGATTAACTTCTAAACTAATTTTTCCTTTATTCGTAAACTTTATTGCATTAGATAAAAGATTAAGTAAGATTCTTTTTATTAGAATGTTATCACTGATAATAGAAGGTAAGCTAGAATCTGAAATACATTCAAATTTTAATTTTTTAGCAATAATAGAAGGCTGTATCAGATCTTTTAACTCTTCCATAAGAACAGGTAAGTCAACTGTTTCTTCTGCAATGGAATCTTCAATTTGTTCTGTTGCGATAATTTTTAAAACAGCATTCAATAAATCCAAAAGCTGTCTACTCGCATTTAAAATCCAAAGCCCATATTCCTTATCTTGTGGGCTCGTTCCCTGATTCGCTTGAATATCTGCAATACCAATAATGCCGGCCAAAGGTGTTCTTAAATCATGCGCCATATTCATAATAAACTGTTGTTTAGCTAGCTCTGCTTGTTTACTCGCTGTGATATCTAAAGAGATTCCAATAATACCTATTACTTTTTTATTATTAGGATCATAGAGGGGAATCTTTCGGGATAAAAATATTGTTTTTACCCCTGCAAGACTAGTTACAACTTCTTCGATTGAATATTCCTTTTTTGTCTCCATGACTTGGTTGTCAATTTGTTGTAAATGAATAGCTTGTTCTCTCCAAGGCAAATCAAAATCAGTTTTTCCAATCAAATCCTTACCCGTGTTATAGCCTAAAAAAATAGCCTGCGCGTCATTCGATCCCTGATAAATACCTTTAGTATCCTTCCAATAAATATGACCAGGGGCTTTTGCAAGGATATTTAATAAATTTTCGTAAGTTGTTATTGAGTTCATATTAATTTTCCTTTAAATACGGATATACTTACTTGGTTTTTCGTCAGAGAGATATGAATGTAAAGAAGGACGTCTAAAAAAAGTCATTTTTTCACTTAAATCTTGGTAAGTAGGTAATTGAGCTTCATTTAGGGAGAGGCTTCTAGATAAAAGAGGTTTAATTGCTTCTTTTTCTTCAGATACAACATGTTTTCTTTTCTTGTTAGTTTTTGTAGGTTTTAAATCGAGCCAATGGAAAGTATGTTCTTTAGCTCTATAATTTTCATTAATATGTTTAATAGCATAAGCGAGTATCTTGGTTACAGCACCAGGATAAACTATTGCTAAATTATCTTTATCTTTTGCAAGTACTTGAAAGGCGGCACATTCTTCAATTAGGAATTGACGAGAATTTGCTTCTGCTTTTTGGCAGTCAGTACCTGAATTTACTCTGGAAGGACGATTAGTATATTCTTTCGAAGAAATTGCTAATGCTTCTTTAAAAGAGATATCTTCTTCGTCTAGTTTTTTAATTTCATCAAGATAACATTGAAAGTCTATATCTTCTTTTAAAGTTCTCCAATGAATAAACTTACAATCAATATCTAGATTAGAAAAATAAGCATTATATTTATTAGCCCAAACTTGCCCCTTATAAATGGATTCATTCAAGGCTTGTTTGGGAGTAATATTTTTATCTACTTCAATATTAAAGCGCTGTAAAGTATCTGCAACAACTATATTGATTTTTTTAGGTTTAACTTCTTTTATGAAACTAACAAAACGCTTAACCCAATTATCTTCAAACTTTTCTTTTCCTACACTGACAAGATAAATAAGATTCCTCTCATGAAAGGAAATCCCATTTAAATGATAATTTGGAAAGTTTCCACAATGTGCAATTCGAAAACTAGGGGGTTTTTTATTATCTTTTATTGGTGTTTTTATCATTAATTTATACCTGTTGTTCTAAATTTATTAAAAAATCTCTTTTTTTATTCAAAGTAAGAGTTCTTTCTCAGTTTATCATTTTATTTTTTTATATTAATATTCAATTTTTTTATCTAAAAAGGAATTAAATATCCTTAAAAATATAATTTTCTAGCCATTAAACTACCTAAAAATCCAAATAAGTGCATTGACGTAGAAAACACTGCTATGACTGTTCCCATCGGTGCTTTGGGAATCTCAACCGCTTTACGATGTAATGAGTAAAAAACGAGTCCTGTGTTCAAACAAAACAACAAAACACTTCCCATTACCCAATATAAATGCTGGGGTAAATACACTAATGTCCATAAGCTTAAGATAAAAAAGATTACCGTAAGTAATATACCGTTCTGAATGATTTTTTCTATTGTGGTTATCAATAGATTTTTTAGATTTATACCCATAATAAAAGCTCCATACACAAATAGTTGCACAAAGCCAAATTGAATGAGGTTAAGTTTTAAATAATCCATCAAATAAAAAGGACTTAGGGTATTCCAAGCAACTAAACTGGCCAATAAAAAACAAAATGCTAATGTATGGATCCAAAATTGAGAGTTAGTAATAATAACTTGATAATCAACAATTATTTTTTTGAGGTTTAGTTTCCCCAATTGAAGCCGATCCTGAGGCATATAGATAGACAATAAAGATAAACTTAAAGCCGTAAAAGTAGTTAAAGCAATGAATAATTCTCTCCAATTCATCCATTGGAGTAACAAGCCCCCTAATAATGGCCCTAAAGCAGGCGCTAAAATAGTAATACTTCCCATCCAGGATATTGTTTTAACCGCCTGCTCTCTTTCCATGAATTCATGAATAGTAGCGTATCCAGCTATCAAAATAGTGCTTACAACACAACCTTGGAAAAACCTACCAACAAGAAACCAAAGAATCGAATGAGTAAAGCTACAGAGTAAAGTGACGATTACAAATAAAATACCTCCGCCCAATAATATTTTTTTACGTCCATAATGGTCAGAGAGGGGTCCTAACACTACTTGAAAAGCTGAAGCCCCTAAAAACCAAAAGGCAATACTCAATTGTGCGGTAGCATTCGTTACTTGAAAGCTTTTGGTAACTTCTGGTAAAGCCGGCAAAAACAGATTATTGGATAAATACAAAGGTAATTCATAAAGAATTAAGCTCAAAGGAAATAATAGGGTTATCCTTTTATTAAGGGTCATACATTTTCCTTCTCTATCCTATAACCTATGCCACGTATGGTTTGAATTAATTGGGTATTTTTTAATTTCTTTCGTATATTATGAACATGCACTTCGAGGGCATTACTATCGATTTCATCTACCCAACCATAGAGACATTGGCTCAGTGACTTACGAGAAACAACATGACCCACATTTTCTAATAATTTTTGTAATAAACTAAATTCACGGCGAGAGAAGTTAATAGCTTCTCCTTTAGCGGTGACAGACAACGAACTCGGATCTAATTCGATATCCTGATGAGTTAGTAAAGGAGAGGCTCGATTGTTGGAAAAACGTCGTTGTAACGCGCGTATCCTGGCGGATAGTTCATCTAAATCCACAGGTTTAGTTAAATAATCATCAGCACCATTATCTAATACTTGTACTCTATCTTTAACGGATTGATAGCTGATTAAAATAAGTACAGGTGTTGTGATTCCTGCCGCACGGATCTTACGTAGAACACTTAACTCTGATACCTTCGATAAATTTAAATCAAGTAGAATAACCCCAAATGTTTCTGTTTTTATTGAACTTAATAGCACCTTCCCATCCGTCAATCGATCTACTGTGTAACCATATTGTTTTAATCCCTTTTGTACCCCATCATTTGAGGTTCCACCCTCTTCAACTAATAGTATGCGCATAATTTTCTCATTTTATTATTTTTATAGGGGTAGCCATCTTCTAAAGGCTTTTAGAGATTTGAACTCTCTGTTATTACTTCTGAAGTACTTAAGTTTTCAGAGAGCTGTGCGTGATAAGTCATCCCATTGCTTATATTCAATAATACTTTGTAAAGCATCAACCAAAATCCCAAGCTGACGATTATGTAAGTTGGATAATTCTTCTAATAAATTTACCTGTCCGCCATCCTCTAGCCACTTTTTTTTAATGATTTTTATTCTATGGTAAAATTCTCTTTCATATCGTCGATACCCTGAACATTCATCAATCGCTTTTTTTACGTCATGGAGCTTACAAACTTTTATTAAAGCCCCATCTGCACCCCAATTTAAATACATCGGTTCGTTTTTTTTATTGACAAAGGCACTCCATACGATTATCGGCGTACCTGCATTCTTGCTATCATTCTTGCTACGTATAAAGAAAATAACTTTATCTCCAGAGAGTCCCTTGTTCCTTACATCCGTTAAAATTAAATCGTATTGCTTGTCTTGCACCATTTTTACAGCTTTCTGACCCTCATCAACTAAATCAACTTTGTAATCAAGTTTTTGTAAAAAATGAGTCATGATTCTTTGGCATGCTTCATCATCTTCTATAAGTAATACGTTTTGTTTTTCCGGTTCCATGTTTTTATCCTTGTTTGCTAAAAAAATGAGTTAATAATTTAATTTAGACACCCTATGGTCTAGTTGATTGAGTTGCTTTGAACTTTCTGTTTCACGGAAGAAGAAGAATTGCTTATTAACAAGCTTATTGCCAATATGGGCTATTCCTAGAGTGAATATAAGCAAAAGGAGATTACCTAGTATTTTCTTACACCCACGATGTTGTTCTAATAGAGGTCTGGCTTCATCAATAATAGTCAAGGCTCGAATTTTGTAATCCTTAAGATCAATTAATTTTTCCTCGAAATAAGAATGATTTAATTTTTTTAATTCAGTTTCAACACCATTAACAATGATGCCCTCTGAGCGATATCCACGGCGGTATAAATCATCAGCTTTTTTGGATAACTTATCTAATCTTATTTCTATGTTGACGTGATCTAGAAGATTAGGTTCGATGAGTGATTTATAACTAAAAAAATTAAAATCTTTTAAATCAGGATTTTTAAAGAATAATTCAGTTTGTCTAAGTTTTTTAACCGAATTAAAATCATCGATAGATTTAAATTGTTTAATTAAGTTACTTAATGTACTCGTTGCTTTATTAAATAATTCTAATTTATCTTTTGTATCGTAGGGAGCTATCTTATCGTCAATATAGATGATATAAGATTTTTTGGTGGCGATAATTTGTTTTTGGTTTTCTAATTTCTCTAAAAGAACCACTAAAGAGGCTTTTATTGCTTCGGTTTTATTATTATTTTCGATGGTCATATTAGTTTTCCTCTGGTAACAAATTTAAAACTTTTTATAAATATATTTTCTATCTTCTGAGAGATATATGATTTCTTCTCCATCCAATAGAAGAAAAATGTTTTTAGGGAAATCACGTTTTTTTAGCGTGTAAGAATTTTCTATATTTGAGGTAATAAGATAAACTTTAGTCCTTTTATTTTTACTATTTTTGATATCAGTTAATATTTCATCCAATTTATAAAAAATAGGATCAATATCTAAATAAATGACATGATATTTTGAAAAATGTAATTCAGTAATAAATGAGTCCAGACTTTGCTGTGGTTTAACAAAGAATTTAAAATTATCCTCAGCAATAGTAATGAATTTTTTTATAAATTCCGTGCGGTAAGAAAATACCAATGCTTTCTCTCGATTGTCCCAAGAAGAATCTACTTTAAATTGTTTTATCGTTTTATTTTTTTCCATGAAGACACCAAGATTAATTTTTTTTAGATTAAAATATTTTCGATTTCGTGAGTTTTATTGATTTTTTGGATAGAATTTTCTTTCTTTAGATAAAGCAGAAAATCAATATTATCAACAGCTAAAATTCCTGCTTGACTTGCCCTATAAACAGTATTGGGTATATTTTTGGCATTTAATTTTTGAGAAACTCGGGCACGGAATTTATGAACACTATCTTCTTTAATTCCAAGGACATTTCCCATTTCTTTTGCCTCCCACCCCCATGCAGTTAATAAAATACAGCCTAGTTCATGATCTGAAAGATCCCCTAAAAAAGCGTCATTATTTAAATTTTTATGTGAATGAAAAAATATCTCTAATCTCAGTTGTAGTGGGCTAGGATTTTTAATCCCCCTTTTGATTAGTGATAATCGAGCACGTGATTGATAATGATCTTTTTCTCGAGTGAGGACGTCAGACCAAATAGCTTCCCTTTCCTTACTATAAGCCATTTGAACCCCCTGGAATTTGGGGATTATAAAAAAATAAAAAGCCGGTAAACATTGCATATCCTATTTTTATTTTGGATACGCATATTCTGAATATATAACAATTTAGATGGAATTCCTTTAATTGGAACTCAAGATATTTGACTTCCAAAAACAGGATATTGATTTTTTTAAAAAAAAGATTATTTAGGTTTAATAATTTGATTCGATCGAACGATCGAGATAAGCTGTGCGTAACCATGATTCAATTCCTCTAGAATTGGTTGTGGCCAGGCACCGGTAGAGTGTTTCCGCACTTTACCGGTGTCCCCTTAACGGGGTTGGCGGTTAGGATTTAGTTGTTTTCTTTATTCAATAAACTCTTGACACGCTCCTCAACATTGAGGGGCGTTGTCTCCTCATCTAAGACAAAGGCCTTATCAATTTCTAAAAAACCATCTTTTATCGATGTCCCAATTCCTATCAAATCCTCCAAATCAGCCAAGGTGAATTCCTCAAAACTATTTTTATTGAAGTATTTAAAGATTTTTGAATGACCCACACCTAGTTTTCTAAACCATTCAAAGACCATACTGCGACGAGTACTTAAGGTTTTTTGATCGCCTACGGCATACTGCACGGCTTTCTCATATACCCTGTCGATCAATGCTTTAGGAATCACTTTGAAGATGGCATTACGCAAAGCAATAGAGCTTGCCGCATTACCGGTTAAGGTTTGCATGTCACAGCTGTAGGTTGCACCTGTTGTCGTAATAATACTTCGTTTAACTTGGTTGCTAATACGAACATTTCTTTCTAAATCCCAAGCAACTCCTTCTGCGGTAATCGCTCTCCCATCATTTTCAACAATGCGGCTTGCAGCATGGAGATTACCCCAACTGGCTACTGCGATCTCTGCCAAACGAATGGAAGCACCTTTAATCTCACTAACCTTACCGTCTCGACTTTTTCGGGTGAGGCAATAAAAACAGGATTGTGCGGTTTCTAAATCTTGGGTAGCCAGTTGAGTTGCTAGCTGGATAAAATCATCTGGATTTCTTGGATAAGCTTTAGCGGTTGTGATCTGCATATCAAGTTCTGCACGGACTAATTTTCCTTGATCGCTGATTAATGGTTGATTCATTTTATTCTCCTATTTAAGAAAACACATAACGGGGAAGTGAAACTTCTTGGATGGTATAAGCAGGCCAATCATTGCTTTCTAGACAATGTTGATAACGAACTAATAGTGTTTTAAATTCTTGATAGCCCTTATCTAAGGAAGCTTCATCTAATTGATAGATAGAGATGGCATAGGGCCTAGCTTTTTCAATAACCAAAAACAGAAAGTCTTTTATTATTTTTTGTTTTAATTGTTTTATTGCTTCTCTCACCATGGCAGCTTGAATGTAATAGCCATAATCGAATGCGGCATACTGAAACGATCGTGGACTACCATCCTGAGCTGTCTTCAGATCGCAAACTAAATTATTACGTAAAATATCCGGTCGACATTTACATAAAATACCGGTATCCGGATCAGTCCAATATAAGGATTGTTCTATCTCTGCGTTTTCAATAAGTTGACTAGCTAACTTATTCTTCTTAAGACTAGCTGCCATGTGTTGTAGGGTTTGATATTGATTGAGAGTTAAAGTTTCTTTCTTGCCTAACTCAGATTTAATCTTTTGCCAGCGTTCTTTTCCTTCCTTGGTGACTTTATTAAACTCAGGAATGACAAAGTATCGTTTTTCAAACTCATTAGGTTCTAAGATTAAACTGTGTAAGGCATTACCTATGATCTGAGCCTGTGTTACTGGCTCAGGTTTATAATCTGGATTGAGATACTTATACCAATAGTGATAGGGAGATCGCTTAAACTCCATTAAACCACTACGACTAATACCTGGACCTCGATGGTAATCTTCTATGGAAAGATCATAGAGACCTGGTTTAATGCTTTTGTCAGAAACTATAATCTTCAGCATAATAGCCTCCCTTAGTTTCTGTTTCTTCGGCAGCATAAGAAGCTTGTTTGTCTTCTTCTTTTTCTAAAGCGCGATCAATGCAATAAGCCACATGGGCATCTTGTGAAAACTTCGATTCAATAAGTGTTGCAACAAGCTCGTCATAAAGCCTTCGTAAACTCTTAAAAGAGCCTCGAGTTACTAAGATATCAGCAACTAATTGATTAAAATGATCATATTGTGCATCTAAGATTTCCGTTTTATTTTCACGAAGAGCAGTAACCGCTAGAGCCCATTTCATTTCTTCATTCAGATCACTATAAAAAGAAGCTTTCTGATGAACCACAGCTTGTTCAATTAAAGAATTAAAATCATTCCAAAGCGGTTTATTTTTATTATTCATATGAGGCTTAGCATTACTGCAACAAGTTATGTTGCCAAGTGCTTTATGTAGTACTAAATTGGGTCGATTAACCATGTGCCACCTCCGCCTTAATTGCCTGAATGGCAGCATGGTATTTATGGACAAGACTTTCGTACTGTCGAGTTTCTAAGAATAATTTAAGTAGAGTTCTATTAAATTTATCTAGATAACGTTCATTCCATTGATAAAACTTTTCTCGATCATAAAGGGGAATAAATTTCCTTGATTGATTTCTTTCTTTATCAAGTTCGATGATTAATTTATTGAGTTGTAAAATAACTTGCTGTTCTAAGGATTGAACTTGCTCGCCCATCTGGCAAGCTCGAAAGTTAAGTTCAGTTAAAGATTGCTCTATTCGAGCGGAATGATCTACTATGACGTTAGCCATGATTTACTCCTAGTAAGTAGATTGTGGTTAGCTGGTAGTTGGGATTGCCGTCCCTACTATCGGCGCTTTTGTTACCTTTTTTACTGTAACATCAGATGAGTATTTAAGCAATAGAGCATTTACTCTTTTACTTGATTTAAATTATATGTTAAATTCTAGTTTAATTTCTTTTTATTTTTTTTGGTTTATTTTTATGAATCTTAGAGCAGCTAAACGCACTAGAGAAGAAAAAAATAGATTAGTTCGTATGAGTTTTGATGTTCCTATAGACTTAAGGAACAATTTTAAAGCTAAACTAGCGAAGGAAGGAAAAAGTGCTAGGGAGGCTATATTAGAATTTATGAAAGAATATATAAAAAAGTAATCCCTTATTTAAAATATCGATTGATTATTACCATTTAGGACATGTTGCGATAAGCTTCTCTCACTAAATCACAAAATAAGGATAACAAGAAGTGACAATTACTATTCATCACCCTCATGATAAATTTTTTAAGCAAAACCTTAAAAACAAAAAAGTAGCAATTGATTTTTTAAAAACCTATTTGCCATCAAATATTTACCAAAAAATTGATATACATTCTTTACAATTAACTGAAAAAAGTTTCATTGTTCCTCAGCTCCGTGAGATTCATAGTGATATTATTTATAAATGTCTTATTAATAGTTCGACGGGGTATCTGTTTTTCTTATTAGAACACCAATCTACTGATGACCCATTAATGGCATTTCGTTTTCTTCATGCCATTGTTTCTTTAAGCTATGAGCATCTTAAACAAGGATATAAGAAGCTACCTATTATTTTGCCATTTTGCATATATCATGGAGAAAAGTCACCTTATCCTTATTCCAGTTCTCTTTATGATTGTTTTGATGACTCAGAATTTGCAAAAGAAGTCGCTTTCAGGCCCTTTAAGCTGATTGATTTAACGATACTCAGTGATGAGGAAATCAAAACCCATGGTTTAGTTGGGCTCATGGAGATGCTTTTTAAGCATCAAAGAGATAAAAATTTCTTAACTATCATGAGGAATCTGCTTGAAAGTCAGTTTGTACAAAATGTAATCAAACAGTTGAATATTTCCTATCTTACGGATATGTTAAACTATATAGTTAATACGAGTCAGGATGATAGTGAACCAAAGGCTGCTCAACATTTAATTGAAGAACTAATTAAAGCCTTCCCTGAAGAACCAGCGAGGAAAACAATTATGACTTTTGCTCAACAGTTAAAAGAAGAATATAAACAAGAGTTTATGGGTACTATAGCACAAAAAATTGAACAGCAAGGTATACAACAAGGTCTACAACAAGGTCTACAACAAGGTCTACAACAAGGGCGCCAAGAAGTTTTAGCGTTGGTAAGAAATTTATTAAAGCAGAAAGTTTCCTTGGCTACTATTAAATCAGCAAGTGGTCTTTCTGAACAAGAATTACTCGAGCTCGAAGGGCTTTAAGATGAGTTACGTGACAAGTTTTGAAAGATTAGGTATAGAGAAAGGCCGCCAAGAGGAGCGGTATGAAATGGCTAAAAACCTTCTAGCGGAAGGTCTTCCTTTAGAACTAGTAAAAAAAGTTACTAAACTGCCTGATCTAGTTTTAACTGAACTTGAAGATGTCTAACTTTCATAAGTTATCTGGGCTTACAAGAAAATCAAGAGAATTTTATTAATAATTTAATTAACTCTCAACTAAACATTAAATTTATAGAAGGAATATTAAAAAATTGATATAGGGTTTTCATATGTCAAAATCTATAATACAAGTTTCAATTTTTTTTACCATAAGTTTAGTTCTATTCGCTAAATTAAGCTTAGCTTTTGCTAAACCCGTCATGTTCAATAGTGAACCTTCAACTCAAATTAAGCGAAACAATGAAATAAACTCATCTATCCCAGTTGATACTTGGTTCCAGCAAGGAATGAACTTAGATTCGGTCATGTTTAAGCAATTTTTTGGCAATGAAATGTATTCCAATAAATTTACGTTACAAGAAGATCCTAAACAATTCTTAATTTTATTTGAACTGCCGGGTGTCGACCCCAAAAAAATTCGAGTATCTGTTTCACAAGGGGTATTATATATACAAGCTAAAAATGATAATAAATCTAAAGATAACGAATCTAATTCATATTATTTCTCATATCATGTTACATTGCCAGAAAATGCAAACACTCACAAAATGAGTGCGATTTTGAGGCGTGGTATTTTGCAGATTACTATTGAAAAAACCAATAAATTGGCAACTATGATCGATATTCCTGTAAAAGAAATAGCTTGATCAAATCTAAGTTAGAATCTGTAAATAATACTTTGTGTGGTTCAATGTATTAATCCATTAAATATGATTTTTTGTTAGACATCACTTTAGTTTAATACTTAAAAAAACCGCCCATTGTTCACTCTACAATAGGTGGTTCTTTGTAAAATTAGTTATTCTTCCTTAATTGTTATTTTTTTAAGTAATGCCTGTTCCTTTTTAGGAATTTCAATTTCAATAACCCCATTTTTGCTTCGTGCTTTTATTTGAGTAGCATCCGCTGTATCGGGTAAGGTAAAACGCCTATAAAACTGCCCCTGTAACCTCTCTAATCGAGTATATCCTTCTTTTTCTTCCTTATTAAAGGTATTCCGTTCACCTTTTATACTGAGAATACTGTCTTCCATATTAATCTCAATATCTTTGGGATCTACTCCAGGAATATCCGCTTTAATTAGAAATCGATTGGTTTCTTCCCTTATATCAACGTAGGGCTTCCAACTACTTGTTTCTACAAACGAACCATCGTTGATAGATGATATATCAGATGAGCTTCCATTTAATACTCGATTCATATAATCAAATAGGGAAGGTACTTTATATTCATAACGTGCTAAATTAGTCATATTAAGCCTCCTTTGTGGCTAGGTTTTAAGTTATCTCTATCATTTTTATGGGGATTTTCTAGTAAAAAATCAAGACCAATTAAAGAAAAATTGGACTATTAATAAAAAATAAAGGTCGGCACAAAGAACGCTTCGCGCTGAAAGTATCAAACGTGAATTAAAGGCCAATAAGTAAAAATAAGCCATGCTTTTAGCATATTGGTCGAAAATCTGAAAAAAAGAATCGTCTGTGCGCGACTTTTGCGCGACTGAACAATTTATAGATAGACATTATTATACATTTGTAAGGATCGTCCGGTTTATAATAATGTTGTTTTTTCAATAACTTACGATGAAAGTTTTCGACTCTTAATCTATTGGTCGATGGTTCGATCCCATCACGGCCCACCATCAGAAAAAATATTTAAAATATTTTTCTGATCAATCTCATACCTATGAATATAAATTATGCTCCATTAATTCGGTAAGATTTTCTAACTTGTTTACCAATTTTTTTTGACTAAAATAAAAATATATTATTTTATCTAAGGAGATTCTATGCCTCTTATTAAAGGGAAAGCCGCCAATACTTCTAAAGGGTTTTCAACTAATGTGAAAAAAGAGATTAAAGCCGGAAAACCTCAAAAACAAGCCGTAGCAATTGCTTATAGCATGGCACGAAAAAAAAAGGGTAAAACCAAAAAAAAATAGCTCATTTTCAAACATCAAAATTATTTGGAAAATAATTCTTTATGAAATAAAGAGGTCTGTTTTTCGTCTCATTAAAAGTTCTTCCCAAATATTCGCCAATAATACCTAAGCTAAATAATTGTATACTACCTAAAAATAAAACAACCACCATTAAAGAAGGATAACCTCTAGCAGAGTCACCAAATAAAATGGTTTTGCTAATAATAATAATCCCATAAAGAAATGCAATAAAAGCTGTAATTAACCCCAAATAACTAGCCAGTTTAAGTGGCATAATTGTAAAAGAAGTTATTCCTTCTATCGCAAAATTCCATAATTTTAAATAACTCCATTTAGTTTTTCCAGCAAAACGCGCATCCATTTTGTAATCAATGCTTTTTTGGGGATAGCCAACCCATGCAAATAAACCTTTCATAAAACGATGTTGTTCATTTATTTTTTTTATTGCCTCAATTGCACGACGACTTAATAGACGAAAATCACTTGCATGGCTTGGAATGTGAATATTAGCTACTGAATTGATTATTTTATAGAATGTATGGGTTAACATTCTTTTAATCCATGATTCGATCTGACGATCTATCGGTCTAGCATAAACGATATCATATCCTTGTTGGGCAACTTGAATAAATTTAGGGATTAATTCAGGGGGATGTTGCAAATCTGCATCCATAATAATAACAAATTCGCCTTGCGCATAATTTAAACCGGCTGTTAAAGCAATTTCCTTACCAAAATTTCTACTTAAAGCCAAATATGAAATGCGTGAATCACTTTTTTTTAATTGTATAATAATTTTTCCAGAAACATCTTGGCTCCCATCATCTATATATAAGATTTCAATAGGTTTATGAATACATATTAAAGCTGAATTAAGACGAGAATGAAATTTTTTTAACACTTCATGCTCATTATAAACTGGAATGATCACTGTAAGAAATATAGGAAAGATTTCATTATTTGTCATGGAACATTTCTTTTTGAGCCGAAAGTCCAATATCGATGTATTAAGAAATTCCAAAATAAAATAACTCCAGATGCTAAAATTTGACTTATAATATAAGAATAATAAGTTAACAAAATTTTCATTAAAGAAAAGTTAAGAAGAAGTCCGAACAAGGAATTTAATGCAAATCTAACTATTGATTTTTTATGCGATAGACTACTTTTAAAGGTAAAATAATGATTTAAAGTATAATTAATTAAGGCTCCCGCAATATAACCTAAAGTAGAAGCTAAAATTGGTTTTATAAGGAAAAATTCAACAAAATCTATTAAAATTGAAAATTGAATTAATGCTGATAGTGCACCTACAATAAAAAAACAAGAAAATTGTTTAGTAATAGTTTTCATAAATTCGCAATAACTAGTGCAAATAACACGCTTTTCCTTGGCATAATAAATAAAGATATGTTCCTTGTTTACCTAACTTAATTTTTTTATATAATTTACCTAATTTAGAATCAATTTTATCATTAATTACAAAATAGTTTCTTTCTTTAACGAATTGAATCCCCTGTAAAGGGTGACTAGGAAAGATTAACCTGTCGATTTCAGCTGTAACACTTAATCCTGTAGCCACAAAATCATTTGAATAGATGGCGAATCCTTTTGTTTGCATTATAACTTGTTTAGCAATCTGAGTATAATCTCCCCTATAATAAATTTGATAATAATATATCGCAGCTAATTCTACATACTTCACCAAAATAGTTAGCGCTATCCAAATAATAATTATTTTTAGTTTACTCTTAGGCAAATTCCATAGGACAATCGCCAATAATAAAGCAATAAATGGATACAATGGTAATAAATATCGAATGCTGGTGTGAGGCGCTAACCAGTAAGGAATAAAATTAAATAAAACTATACCTGATAATGTTAGTATTAGGTTCCATCCAAATTTAAATTTTTCATATTTTCTCTTAACAAAATAATAAATTGCAAGTCCAGATACTGGTAGAAATCGACTACAAACTTCTAAGGGGAAGACTATCAACTGTTGTATATATGCGCCCCAATAAATAGTGTGAAACTTACTAAAGATATCAATCCACATCCCTGCTTCTGTTTTTTTTTGCGATGCAATATTCCATAAAAAATAAAAAAGAATAGAAAATAAATATACGAAAAGATTAGCTGGTTTCAAAAGAAAAGATTTAAATTTTCTATCGAAAATGATAATAAAAAAAAATGAAATTACATAAAATATATATGCCGTTAATGCCTTCGTCATAAAAGCAGCAATTAAGGCAATTACAGATAGCCATACAAAGGCATATCGTTGCTCTAAATTAGCTATCCACAAAAAGGAAATAGCACTTACTACAAAAAACGCAAATAATGGATCCGAATAAGCAAGCCAACCATGATAAAATAAAGCATCGCTAGTGAGATAAACTAATGCTGCAAATAAACTAAAATGAGGTTTTTTAAATAATCGATTTGCTAACGACATTAACATAAAACTTGTAGAAATTGTCGCCAAAGCTGTAACTAGTCTGGAAGCGACTAACATATGTTGCCAACCTATAGAGTTAGCAAAAAAAATAATTAACCAATTAAACAGTGGCGGTCGCCAATAAGTTAAGCCATAGGTTGTTGGGAAAAGATAATGATGGTGATACCACATTTCATAGGAAGAAATAGTATATACAGCTTCTTCTCCAATATAAGGAAAGAACAAGCAGAGAAAAAAACTTGCAGTGGCTAGAATAAATAGCCATTTCAAACTAATAAAAAAATTATCAGTTTGCATAATTAACTTCAATAAAGAAAACGATAATTTTGATACTCAGTTGAGTTCAGAAAAAAATCATTATATAGTCAAAACAGTTTTAACTGACGATCTTAGAAATTCATTTTATTTATAATGCCCTGCTATAATTGCCAAAACCAAATAAAAAAAACCTATCATCATAAAGCTTACCATGAAATGCCCGTCTACTTGTATTGATTCTGCTTGTATAAAAGTACCGGCTATAATTCCGAGCAAATTACCTAATTTTAATGCTGTGTTTCCTAAACCTACTGCTTTTGCTCTATTACTATCACTAATATCACTTAATAAAAAACTAAATAAAATTATTGCTATAACACCTAAACTTAATCCCCAAAGTATACTTAGCCCAAAAGCAAGATACAACTTAGTAATAAAGGCAAACCCCCATTGTGATAATGCACTTAAGATTAAAGCCATAATAAGTAATAGTTTTGCCCAAGCATGCCAACTGAATTGTTTGTCGATAGCTTTTCCTACAGTTAATGTCATTAAAGACATCGATAAAGCCATGCAAGCGTAGATCAATCCTAATGCTAAATTATCAGCATGTAACTGTTGTGCTATATATAATGCGAAGAAAGGGGTTGACATCCAACGAGCGATTTGGGTACCACATATTAATAAAAGCAATAGATTTTTTCCGGTTTCATGGAGAAAAAAATTTTTTTGTTTTTTTTTTGCTATGACTTCTAATGATTGTGTAGAATTTTCTTGAAGATAATAAGCTAAAATAAGCGTAAGTAATAAACACATGCAACCAGCTGTAAAAAAAATCCATAAATACCCATAATAATGTGAAACCAGTCCCCCACAAATCGGTCCAACAATACTTCCCATAGCAGTGGCTGCTTGTAGACGCCCGACTACTCGACTATGGGCTTGAATAGGCGTCATTTTTAATGACCATGCTTGCGCAGCCGCCGTAAAACCCGCTAAAGCTCCTTGCAGTAATCTAATTAATAAAATTTCCCATGGATTTTTTAAAAAAATTAATGCCCACTGAGTTACAGCCAAAGCAATTCCTGAGCGCAGAATCATTTTTTTAAATCCAACACGCTCTCCAATTTTTGTCCACATTAATGTGGTAAAAATTGTAGTTAACAATGGGGCCATATAAATAGCACCGCTCCAATATTGTAAAATTTTGGGATGAAAAATATGGTATGAAGCGATAATTAATGGCCAGTAGGGATCGCTCATATCAAGCATGGCAATAATAATTAACTGGCCAAAAATTATATAACGGGTCTGCTGACAACAACCTAGATTGGATGTCGCAATCTTCATAGTTATATGCTTAAGGGATTTGCTATTTGGGTGAACAAGCCATCACGTAAATAATTTTTTTCTAATCTCATCCGAAGCAATGCTTTTACTGGCCAGTGAGTATTCAAAATCGTATTAAATTCTTTTTTCCAAATATTTGGACACATTCGATCCTTTAGTGCATAAAACCTTTGTTCCGTGACCTTTCTAACAATTTTCCAAAAGGGTTTTTCTTCACAATTAAAATAATTTGCTAGAAGTAATATAATTTCTCCTAAATGTAATTGATAAACAGTATATAAAAGTTGATTTCTTACAGTCTCCTTATTTTTTTGCAAATATGGTGAGTTTTCCGTTAAATCTAGGTCAACTCCCATTGATTTCAAACTCTCGTCATGCATTTCTATACCATCAAAATCTCTAGCTATGAATCTTTTAATTTTCCCTTCCCTAAGTATAGCCAAAGTATTTTGCTGATGCCCTTCTAAAGCAATACCATAGAGTAGAAATAGATCTAAATAGCTACCCAATACAAGGTCGGCATAATGAAGAAAATAACCTAATGCATCATGGTAAGTTAAACATCCTGATAGCTCCATGATCTCTATAAATAAACTGGTTTTACTTAATGAGGATTTTTCAAAAAAAGCAGCTACAACAATAGCAACCTCATTCTCGGCCAGATGTTTAGTGATATTTTCTCGAAAAATAGCAGTAAAATGTTTTGCCTCGTCTATACTAAGTTCTTTTAAATGTAATCCATGGGACTCTGGCAATATACTTAACCGACTAGAAAAATAATTCTCTGTTACCAAAATTTTTTGCAGAATATTACTTATCCGTGGCATATTTTTGGTAGATATGGGCGATAACGTCCTCACAATACTTGTGGCCTGCACAGCAACCGGTAGTTTTATATAAGGTGAGTTAATATTGTCTATAGGCAAAAGTGTACGAAATGATAAAGTGGGACTCGTTTTAATTTTAGTTTTATCAAAAATTACAATAATTTTATTTTCCATATAATTTTTAAATAAGGGAGAAATAAATGTAAAATAGTAGACTTGCCATGGATGAACTGGAAATGGTATGTAATTCTTGACTTCCAAGTTACTTTTTTTCATTTCTTCTAACCAATTAACCCAAGCTTCTGGATAATACTTACTAAACCATTCAATAAAATTTATATTTTGTTGCATAGATTCAATATGGACATATTGTTTTTGGACTGCTGCTACATGAATATCTACTTTAGATTGAAATTCGGGAGAATAATTAATAGTATCCTCGATAGTAAAACCAAGCTTCGTTTTAGCACACGGATGATAAGGATGTCCGCTAAATACTGACTGTTCAAATTTTAGCGAACTGTTAACAGCAATTTCTGATGATTTTAATAAATTATTGAGTTGAAGATCAGATTTTTTTTTACTTCGATCTACCAAAGTATTTACACTATATTTCTTCCAAGTAGAAAGTAAAGAATTTTGTAAATTATTAGCAATTTCTTTATAAAATTTTGACCATTGATCCATATCTAAAATATTTTCTAATTCATTTTTGACAATATCTAATAATTTTAAAGGATCAGTAATCGTTTGTTTTAAGGATGTGGCTTTGTGTTTTAAAATTAAACTATCAAAATTTGTAAATCTCAATAATGAAAATAATTTTACACGAGTAACATATATAAAATAATTGGAATGTTGAAGATCAAAAATTACCGTAGCGTTTTGATAATGATAAGAAAAAATACCTTCACGTAAAAATGCCAATAGTAATTGTTTTAAAGAATGTTTATTTACTTCAGAAATACATTCACCGATTGAAAGATTATTAGTATTTGAGTAAAGTTTATATTGTTCACTAAAGTTTATTTCTTGCGCAGAAATCCTGTCGATCACATGCATAATTCTTCCCTTAGAATCCAAATCAGATTATTTAAGCAGTATCTGACCACTAAATTTTCCAATAAAATATATTAAGCTAGCTATTATTCATGGTTTTAGAATTGAGTCAAGAATTCCAATCGAACTATTTTGTTTTTTTTATCTTTTAATCTATGCTTTCTATTATCTAACGGTAAGTAAAATTAATATGTCAACGTTTTTTCTATTTCTGCTATTGCTATTATGCATTTTATTCATTCTATTTAATTTTAGAAAAACCAGTTTAGTAACTGGAACAGTTTTAATTACAAGTTATATTCTTATCGGCAATGGTTTTTTCCCTGCTTATTTATTACACAACTTACAACTACCTTATAGTCAAACTCCTCCTATCAACTGGAAAAAAACGAATATTATTATTTTATTAGGTGCAGGCACCAGTAAAAGTCCAAGATCAAATCAAATAAAACCCAGCATATTATCATTTTCAAGAATTTCGCAAACTGCAATCATTTATCGTGAATGTAAAAATACTAATGCAATCTGCCATATACTAATAAGTGGTGGGGATCCATTGAATAATGGAAAATCAGAAGCAAAAACCTATCAAGAAAATTTATTATCTTTAGGAATCAACTCAAAAGATATTCTATTGGAGACTCAAAGTAAAAATACTTTTCAAAATGCTAGGTTTTCAAGCTATCTCTTAAAGAAGCATTATAATGAACAAATTTTACTAGTTAGCTCTGGATTAGCTTTGAAACGCGCACTTTTATATTTTTCTTTTTTTAACATTTATCCTAAACCCGTCGCTTCAGATTTTATTACCATCCCTATTGCTAAATATCCATTAGGATATAATCTTGCAATGAATGATTTTGCAATTCATGAATATATAGGAATACTTCGTTTTTATATTTATAACTTTTTGGGCTGGAATAAAAAATAATTCAAGCAGAAATTTACAACCCTATTATTTTTCTATTTGGCTAGATTCATATGCTTTTCGCAAACCTTGTAAAACTAAATCTGAAATAAGTGTATCGAATAAACCGGTATCTTCATAAAGCTGTGCAAAGCCGCCTGTGCCAATAACCTTAACAACTTCACCAGAAAAAACTTCTTTTTTAAATCCTAAAATAATTTCTTTAAGTGCTCCTAAATGCCCATAATAAAGACCACTTTGTATACTTTCGCGCGTTGTTCTACCCATGTAACTTATTGGAGTTTCTATGTCCACAGCCATCAATTTAGCGGTATTATTTTTTAAGGCTTCCATGCAAAGTCTTAATCCAGGTAAAATAGCGCCGCCCAAATAATTGCGATCTTTGGTAATAGCACATAAAGTCGTAGCTGTGCCCATATCTACAACAATCAATGCCTTTTCAGGAAAAATAGCAATCGCTCCTATGGCATTGGCTATCCTATCAGCCCCCACTTCATTTGCATTTTTACAACGGATATTTAAACCAGTTTTAACGCCGGGCTGTAAGATAAAATAATCAGCATCTTTAAAATATTGGAAAAAACTATGTCGCACCGTATAATCGTAATTTGGCACCACAGAAGAGATCGCAACCGCTTTGATTTTCAAAGGGTCTAGCTTATTGTATTTAAGTATATTTATTAAAAAAATTCCGAATTGGTCGGCTGTCCCCAATAAAGGAGTAGCATAGCGAAAACGCAAAATAAGCTTATCTTTGGAGAAGACTCCACATAACATATGTGTATTACCTACATCCAAACATAACAACATAATTGACCTAATATTATTTATAAATAGACACACTATACTTAAAAAGCCTGGCCAAAGACAATGTCTTCAAACAAAAACTCCACTTTTGATACAGAAAAAATTGTTAAAATTATAAAGCTCGATCTAAATGAAAACCCTCTTGGCGCTAGCCCTTTTGCAATCATTGCGGGTCAACAGGCCATGCTTAAGTGCCATCGCTATCCAGATAGTCATGGACTTTATTTAAAAAAATCTTTGTCTACCCATTTAGGTATTCTCGCTGAAAATATTACACTAGGTAATGGCTCAGAAAGCTTATTGGAACTTATTGTCAAAAAGATCTTAGGACCTTTAAATTCAGCTGTTATCCCCAATTTTTGCTTTACAGGGATTTCAAAAGTCCTAAAAAACGCTAATATTAGTTTTAAAATAGCTAAAAATCCGCATTCATGTCTCTCCGCTGTAAGCTTGCTAGAAGCCATTGAACCCATGACCAAAGTAGTTTTCATCGTTAACCCTAACAATCCCACTGGTAACTATATAAATAGATTAGAGCTGCAATATCTGTTGAAACATCTTCCTGAAAATATATTCGTCGTTATAGATGAGGCCTATGCTGAATACGTTGAAACCGAAGACTATCCTAATAGCATTCAATTCTTAGCCCAGTATCCTAATTTAATCATCCTTAGGACCTTTTCCAAGTTCTATGGCTTGGCAGGTTTGAGGCTAGGATATGCCATAAGTGAGCTAAAGATAGCCAGTATGTTGAATCATAGCTCTTTACCTTTTAGAATTAACGCGATTGTACTAGCAGCAGCAGAAGCTAGTCTCAAAGATCAAGCTCATATTCATTTAACCCATTTGTTGAATAGAAAAGGGTACTCCCAACTCCTCCAAGGCTTACAAAATTTAGGCTTAGAAGTTTTACCTTCTTTTGCAAACTTTCTATGTGTAAATTTGAAATCACCGAGTTTACCTATCAGTCAACTGCTTTTGTCACAAGGAGTATCTGTAAGACCGTTACATGACTATGGTTTACCGAGTTTTTTACGCGTTTCTATCGGTACATATACGCAAAATAAATCCTTTTTAAGCATATTGGAAAAAATACTTAAATCTAGCACAGAATAAGACTTTGCTATCTAGATAAGCATTTTTCATTTAAAATACATTTTGGACAATTAAAAAAAATAAACTTTAGGATAACAATAATGAGGGCACTTACTCTATTTCTTTATGAGGCTGTCATGCATCCTAGTATGGTAGGCGCATTATTTCCTAGCTCAAAAAAACTTGCTAATCGTTTAACTCAACAAATATCAAATAATTCTGGATTAGTAGTCGAACTGGGGGCTGGGACAGGGGCTATAACAGCTGCTTTAATAAACCAAAAAGGGCTCTTTTGTCAGCTTATCGTAATTGAACGATCTGCAAAACTTTCTAAACTTTTAATGCAACGCTTTCCGGAATTACGAATTATTCAAGGAGATGCATGTCAGTTAGGTAAGTTAATTAATCAATCTACCTCTGCACCTATACAAACTATCGTTTCGAGTTTGCCCTTACGCACTTTATCACCTTCTATTGTAGAAAAAATTGGTATTCAAATTAATCATGTTTTAACAAAAGGCGGGTTATATATTCAATATACCTACAGTTTGTGGGGAAAACCCTTATGCCCTGCCCCGCAGCTAAAATTGGTCCATCAACAATGGGTATGGCAAAATTTACCTCCAGCACGTATTGACGTATTTAGACACGAATGAACACTAACTTTTCTATTGCAATAACTTGTAGTGAAATTTGTTTATTATCTGCAGCAAAAGAGTTAGCAAAAAATAACTCCTTACCCTATATAGATTATCTTGAAAGTAAAAAATTTGATTATCTTTTAACTTTGAGTCCAACGGGTCTATATCTAGAGGATGTCGAAAAAAAACTCGGCTTATTAAAAATTGATTTTCTTCAAGGAAAACTAGCTTATCGGCTAAACCATCTTCAAAATCAAAAGCAATTGTTGGCTAGAGCAATTGGATTAAAACCTAATTTTAAACCGGTAGTTTTAGATGCGACAGCAGGACTTGGATGCGATAGTTTTGTTTTAGCGCAGTTAGGTTGTCCCATCACTTTATTAGAACGTTCACCGATAATTTTTCTTTTATTGGAGGATGCTCTAAAACGCGCTTTAGTTCACCCAAAATTTCTATCTTTATCGGTTCAACTAATAAAAATCGAGGCACTTATTTACTTAAAGCAAATAACTTCCAATATGCATTTATCTCCTGAAATTATTTACCTAGACCCAATGTTTCCTCATTCTACTAAATCTGCTTTAGTAAAAAAGGAAATGCGCTTTCTTCGACACGTTGTAGGGGAAGATAATGATGCACCTAATTTACTGAAATTAGCACTCACCTGTGCAAAGCGACGTGTTATAGTAAAAAGGTCTCGATTATCTAGGTATTTAGCACAAATAAAACCCCATCATAGTATATTCGGTAAACAACACCGTTTTGATGTATATTTAACTCATTTTTCTAACTAACCATTGCCGGGCTTAAACAACGCCCCGATTTATGGTATTCTCCAATATGATTAACTTTAAATAGTCCATGCGAACACGAAGCACTATTACTTCTTTGCCTAGCAGTTTCAGTTTGAGTTGTCATTTCATCAATATTTTCTAAGTTACTATCCTCATTAGCAGACGAAATATTCTCTTGTGAAATTTCAGCTCTTCTAAATGGCGTATCATTTTCAGATACAACTAAATTTTTCGATGAGGACATTAATACTTCAAGGCTTGACTCTTGTGTTTCTAAACTTTCGAGCAATGATACTGACAACTCTTTATTAATCTCAATAAGTTGTTCGCTTTGGACAAAATATTCCATTACTCTTTCAACTTGTGTAGTTTTACTTTCAAGATTGTAAGCAAATAAATACCACGATGCGATAGCTAATGCCCCTAGCGCTGTACCCACAATTAATATGATTGGAAAAAAAGCTGGCACCGCACTTGAAGCAACAATTGCAGCATATATAGAGGTTATAGGCCCCCACATAACCAGCCGAAAAACCAAACTGCCAGTGCCCAAGCGTTTAATAATTGTCATGGATCGATTTAAACCTTTTTTAATGTTAGTCCAAAAGGGTTTTTCATCACTAAAACGACGTAACATCCGATCATAGTCTTCTTGTAATATTTTTGTATTTCCTCTTTCATCTACTAATAATTTTATCTTATTTTCCAAGTCATCAAACCTTTTTTCATGGGCTTTCTTTGCCTTGACTGCCAAATAAACTCCATAACTCATACCTATTAAGAGAGTTACTCCAGTAATAATTGCAGTTACTACTAAACCTATGGGCGTAAAACTGGTCAAAGCTACTGTCGAAGGACACAACGCATAGGTAAGAATAACTTTTGTTGCATCGAAGAATACCCATCCCAAAAATAAAGGTAAAAAACAACCCTCAAGAAAACCTAAACAAATGGCATGGTATTTGCTATAGCGACGATTATTAATCACCGCTTGTAATTTTTTCATTAATAATGAATTTTTTAATACTACAGTTGAACTAGCAGCTTTTCTTTCTTGAAATTTTAAAAATACAATTTGTTTAGTTAAAAGAACTATTTTTTTTTCAAGCATGTCTTTATGTTGTGTTTCTATTGTCTCCTTTTTCATATTTTGGTTGATGTTGAATGTTTGATTGGTATTGATAAGATTAATAATTAGCAACAAAGGTAAAGCAACGCATAAGCTTATGCCTAACGGAATAACTGAAATCAGTGCAGCCGTAACAACTGGAGCAATTGGAATAAAATAAAAAATAAACAGTAAAATCCAGTAAATAAAGCTACTCTGAGCTAAGGCAGAAAAAATACTGGCGATAATTCTTTTATACCTTTTATCGCGTTTTATTTCTTTTAAAGTGGTTTCTGCGTTAGCCGCTATTAAAGGATATACATGATTAAAAAAACTTTTTGCATAATTTTCTGTCAAGCCAATAGTACAATTATTATTATCTTCTTTAATTTTAACAATATTCAATCCTACTTCATGATTTAATAGTCCACAAACTTGTTCTGAAATTATTTTAAGTATCTCTTCGTTAGAATATTTTTTTAACAATTCATTTAAATCATTAAGTTGCTTTCTTTCCTCTTTAGAAGCAAATAAACGTCGTCTAAAGCATGCAATTTTTGGAATATCATTAGGATTAAAATGCGCTGCTGTTATTAAATGCGGATAAGTAATTGGATAGTCAGAATTTTTCTTATATTGATCAATTTTATCTAATTTCTTTTTAATTTCTTCATTAAATAATTTAGACAATTGATAAAAATAAAAATAATTACTGTTTCGTTCTGCTTCACGCAATGTACAATATTTAATTACATAAATGTTTATAAAACTGGCACATACACCAAGAACTACCAATCCGCCATCGATCAACCCTACAAATTTACTGTTATTAATGGCATCAAAAAACTTAAAATCTTTATCACATGCACTTTCAATCACACTTACATTTATAGAAGGTGTAGCTACCAGTTCATCTAAAGAACAGAGACAACTATTAAAAACAGGGATTTTTGTTTTAGGGCTCACTAACCAACTTGGATCTTTTTTTAATAGCGATTTTTCCCCTTCTGAATTCGGTCCCGATAAACTTATTTGTCTTTCTAACCTTCTAGGAATACTAGGAGCATTTCCACCAAGTTCGAATGTTGTTTTTATTCCCTGATTATGTTTTTTTTCAATGGAAAATTGATCAACCATAAGAGCTCCTTCTGGAATTTAGTGGATTACAATAGTCAATTTTTAAATATTTTTTTGTTTAGTATATATTATTTTTTTAAATTTAATTATCATAATTTGAAAAATTAAAATTTTTTAACCTGATTAAATACAGCCCAATCTTTTTTTAATAGCCAATTTCGATTAGACTTTGCTTAAATATGAAATCTTTTTTGAAATGGGCAGGAAACAAACATCGAATTATCGATAAACTTAAATTCTACTTACCTAAAACTGATCGTTTAGTCGAACCTTTTTTAGGTTCTGCTACTGTCTTTCTTAACACTTCATATCCTACTTATGTATTAGGTGACAGCAATCTTGATTTAATTCACTTATATAAATATTTGCAACAAGAAGGTCAATTTTTTATCGATTATTGTCGATTTTTTTTTCAGAATAATTTTAATACTGCCGAGGAATTCTATCGTTTACGTCGTTTATTTAATGATTGTAAAGAACATCGTAAAAGAGCTGCTTTATTACTATATTTAAATAAACATTGCTTCAATGGATTGGCTCGATTTAATCGAAAAGGGGAATTTAATACTCCTTTTAGTTACTATAAAACTCCCTATTTTCCTGAGAAGGAAATGCAATATTTTTATGTGCATGCAAAAAGAGCGGAATTTATTCATGGAGATTTTTTGTCTACACTAGAATATGTAAAGCAAGGAGATGTAATATATTGCGATCCTCCTTATGTTGGATTATCTAAAACTGCAAATTTTACACAATATACGTCTGAAGGATTTAGTCATACCCAACATATTTGCCTAGCAAGTGCTGCAAGAAATTTGGCCGCGAATGGTATTCGAGTGATAATTTCCAATCATGATACAGAATTTACTCGTGAAATTTATACAGGTGCAACAATTATTTCATTAATAGTGCAACGCAACATTAGCAGTAAAGGATCAGAACGAAAAAAAGCTAAAGAACTATTGGCTATTTTCTCCTAACTCTTTTTTGTAGCGTTTAAATAAAATATTTCTTTCTTCAATAGAATAATTTATTTATCTCTAAATTCAATCCGAATTGGACTACCGATAATTTTCAACGTCTTGCGATAAAAATTTTCAAGATAACGCCGATAAGATTCCGGTAAAAAACTAGTATGTTGTCCATGGATGAGGATTACTGGGGGATTATATCCTCCTGGATGAGCATAGCGTAATTTAACACTTCGTCCGCGACTCAAAGGAGGCTGATGTGCGCTTACCGCTTGTTCTAATAAACGAGTTAAGCGTGACGTAGATAGAGTTTGCGTTGCAGACCGATAGGCTTGTTGGATTAATGCGAATAAATTACCAACACCCGTTCCGTGAAGAGCTGAAATAAAAATAAGTTTTGCGAAAGTTACAAATTGTAAACGCCGATCCAAATCTTTTTTGACTTGCGCTCTTTGTTCGTTAGACAAGCCATCCCATTTATTTACAGCTATGATAAGTGCTCTTCCACTTTCCAGAATAAATCCTAAAAGATGCAAATCTTGTTCACTTATGCCTTTCTGTGCATCAATCACCAATAAAACTACATTACTTGCCTCAATAGCCTGCAAACTTTTAATTACAGAAAATTTTTCTATCTCTTGTACCGTTTTTGATTTTCGACGAATGCCTGCGGTGTCAATGAAAGTATACAATTTACCCCGATATTCTACATCGTTTGCAATACTATCACGAGTGGTCCCCGGCTGATCAAAAACGATAGCTCGATCTTCTCCTAAAATCCTATTTAATAGGGTTGATTTACCTACATTAGGTTTTCCTATGATAGATACCTTTATTCTTGGAGCAACATCTTCTTCAAAAAGCGCATGTTCCATGGTTAAAGTTTCAATATTAAGGAAATGACTTAATACTTTTTCCATTAATTCTCGAATCCCTTGACCATGAATTGCAGAAATATTTGCAAGTGATTTCGTATGAAAACCTAATGGTGAAAACTCACTTTGTAATAAAACAGGATCTAAGCCTTCACTTTTATTAATCACTAATGTAATTTTCTTATTTAGCCGACGTAAAAGTTGTGCTAATTGCTGATCCAATACTGACAGACCTTCCCTGCCATTAACTAAAAATAGAACATGATCGGCCTCAGTAATGGCACGTTGGGTTTGCTGTTCCATAAGAAAAGCAATATCTTTTTCTTTACTTCCAGTTAAACCTCCCGTATCCACTACGATGTAAGGTTGATTTCCTACAACCCCTTTGCCATAAAGTCGATCTCGAGTTAAACCAGGAGTATCTGCAACTAAAGCATGTCGAGTTTTAGTCAAGCAATTAAATAAACTCGACTTTCCTACATTGGGTCGCCCTACAAGAACAATACTAGGCAAAGCAGAAGTGGTCATACAGGCAAGCTTGTATGCGTCCAAGCAGATAAACCACCTTCCCTAGTTAAGATACATACCATCGGATAATCCACGACGGGATCTGCTATAATACTGGCATTCTCATGAACAAGATCCCTTGCTAAAAGATGACCATCTGATTGAGCAAGCCAATGAATATAGCCTTCTTGGTCACCTATAATTAAACTATTTCCATATAAAGCCGGGGCAGTTAAACCTCGATGTTTTAGTACCTGCTGCTGCCAAAGCAATTCACCCGTGGAACGATTGAAGGCCCATACAACACCATCAGTATCTGTTATATACAAGCTATTTCCTACGGTAAGACCCGAATAACTTGAAAAACTTCTTTGCCATAAAATTCGTCCAGACCGTAAAGAAACTGCTGCTAGTTCCCCTTGATAAGTCACTACATAAATTACATCGCAAGATAATATTGGATCCACAGCTATATCAATTAATTGATCGGCGGCAGTCACCCCTTGTGGAAACGTAATATTTCGCTCCCATATTAAACTACCGCTCCTTAGATTCAGCGCGGCTAATTTACCATCTGAAAAACCAACTATAACCCTATTATCTATAACTTGTGGTGCGCTACTTGGTCTTAGGATTAACATAGGTGAACCATGCTCATAAGACCATAATAATTCACCGTTTTGTAAGTTTAATGCTAATACTTGCCCATCTACCGTTTTAAAAATAACTTGACCTTGTCCGATAGCGGGAGGAGCTAATACTTGATTAGGCAAGATTGCTTGCCATAAGACATCTCCTGTATCCGCCGCTAAAGCCATCACTTTAGGTTGCTTAGTAACCATAACAACTATTCCATCATTAACAGCTGGGCCACTCGTAATAACTTGCTTAATATTTTTTTGCCATATTTTACGACCATGGGCTAAATCTAAAGCTGTTACAAGACCGGATTTACTTGCAACAAAAATTTGATTTTGTTGAATAACAGGCCTTAAATGTAAATAGTCATCGTCCATACCTCTGCCGGTTGCTATAGACCATATTAATACTGGTTGAAGTTGGAAAGGATATGCAGTCAAAGGTGCTGGCATAGGTGTATTATCATCCCCTAAACCCGCACAAGCTGTTAAAAAGAATACGCAAATAAAAAGACCGAAAATATAAATTTTATTCATTAAATTTCTCATCAAGCGTAAACCAAATTATTAATTTTCATTTTTAACAGAGGTTGCTCAATAATATTTCCAAAAGCTTGCTCAGAAGCTAAATAATTTTGGAGTGCTTCTTTGCGATGGCCTAAATTATTAAGAATGTCTCCCTTTTCCTCCAAAAAAATCGGAATATAAGCCTTATCTTCATTTTTAGATAGTAAATTCAACGCTTCTTTTGCTTGATTTTGATTTAATAAAATTCGCGCTAAACGTAACCGTGCGATAGATTGTAAAGCTTGATCATGACCATGATCAATAATCGAAACTAATCTATTCGCAGCCTCAATTAAATTATTTTCATTAACTGCTAATTTAGCTAATTGTAAGGCTGCTAAAGATGCATAAGGAGTATATGGATAATTCTTTAACAATCCATCTGCTAAACTATTGAGAATAGAGATTTTTTCACCCGTGGCTATTGATGCCATTAAACGTTCATACTGCATTGATGCTAGAAGCAAATTATTTTCTTTCTCTTGACGCCAATAATTCCAGCCCCAACTAATAAAAACAGCAAAAATAATACCTATTAAAATTCCGACACCATATTCACGGCACCATTTTTTTACATTTTCAGCTTGTTCTATTGCGATTAATTCATTCATGTATTAAACATTCCTGCAGTTTTTTTAACGTCTGATCTTGGGAGACGATTTCTTGTGGACTTTTTTCTCTTAAGTTTTTAATAATGAAAGTGTTAGACTTTACTTCATCATCCCCTAAAATTAAAGCAAAACGCGCCCCACTTTTATCTGCACGTTTAAATTGAGATTTAATCCCATCTCCGCTCACATCAAGCATCAAAGTAACCGTAGGCAACTTTGCTCGTAAATGTTCTGCAAAAATCAAAGCTTTTTGAATAGCAATATCATTTATTGCAATAAAATAAATATCCGGAACAGAGATGGATGTTGCAGAATTTAATTTAGGTAATAAATTAATCAAACGTTCTAAGCCTATGGCAAAACCCACTGCCGGGGTGGCATGTCCACCTAGATGTTCTACTAGTTTATCGTATCGACCTCCTGCACAAACTGTATTTTGAGCAGCTTGCTGTTCATCTGTCAAAATCCATTCAAAAACTGTTTTATTGTAATAATCTAAGCCTCTGACCAAACGAGGATTAATGGTAAAATCAATATGTGTATTCGTAAGTATTTCTTGTAAAGTACAAAAATCTTGTTGAGAATCAGAATCAAGGTAATCAAGTAACTTAGGTGATTTTTCAATGAGCTCCTGCATTTCAGGGTTTTTACTATCCAAAATACGTAATGGATTGGTTTGTAATCGCCGCTGAGAGTCCTCATCTAAATATTTTAGATGTTGAGTAAAATAATTAACTAAGCTTTCTTTATGTAACTTACGCGAAATTGAAGACCCCAATGAATTAATTTGCAAACTTAATTGATGTTTTAAACCTAATTCATCCCAAAGACGTGCTGTCATCAAAATTAATTCGGCATCAATGTAAGGACGACCTATACCAAACACTTCCATGCCAAATTGATGGAACTGTCTATAGCGGCCTTTCTGAGGTCGTTCATGCCGAAACATGGGGCCTAAATACCACCAACGTTGAATTTGATTGTAAAGTAAACCTTGTTCTATACCAGCTCGAACACAACCCGCAGTTCCTTCAGGTCTTAGAGATAAACTTTCGCCATTACGATCAATGAAAGTATACATCTCCTTTTCAACAATATCAGTTACATCGCCAATACAACGTTTAAACAACTCGGTTTTTTCTAGAATGGGAAAACGAACTTCTTGGTATCCATATTGCTTAGCAAGCTTACGCAAACTATTTTCAACTTTCTGCCATGTAAAAATTTCCATCGGCAGAATATCATTCATGCCACGAATCGCTTGTATTTTTTCTGTCATAATTAATAATATAGTTGTTTACTTTTATGTTTGGTTTTTAATTTAGGTGTATGAATTAATGCTTTATAGGCGTCAGAATTTGGGAATCTTGTTTGTAACTTTAAAGTATAACTACCTGCAGCTGTTTGATTTCCTAAATTTCTGGCTAAAACAGCGCCCAACCATAAAGCATTAGCTGTAGGCTCTTTAACAAGCTGCATATAATGATCTAAATATTGCTGAGCTTGTTGATAGTTTTTGGTTTGATAATTTATTCTTCCTAATTCCAACCAAGAAATCGCCCGTTTTGGGTCCTGAGTAATTGCTTGTGTAAAATACCCTAAGGCTTTTTCAGTATCAGGTATCTGCATAGCACATAAACCTGCATTTTCATAGACTTGAGCCGTATTAAGATAACTAGGATCTTGTAATGCCAATAAAAAGTGCTGATCCGCTTCCGAGTAACGACCACGACGACACAAAAAAGTACCATAATTATTTTGTGCAGCACCGGATTTTGGATTAAGGGTAATCGCGCGACGATAATAAGCATCTGCAGAAGACAAACTTCCAGTACTTTCTAGGAAATAACCCATGGCCCCTTTTGCCTGCAAGGATCCCGGCGATTGTTGTTCAGCGAGCAATAATTTTTGATGTGCACGTTGTACATCACCATTTTCTAAATAAGCTAAACCTAGCTGAACATTTACATCGGATGCTTGCGAACCGGATACTTGTGTTCTAGATTTTGAAAAAACACTACAAGCCGTAAGCGTTACTATTAAAATAATGATGATGAATTGCTTTAATATCGAAATCATGTACTCTCCCATTTTTAAATTCCATCAAATTCATGCAGATGATTCAATTAAAATAGGAATTACTTTTTGACGTTCTCTGCTACGGTAACTTTTATCTTGAACGCGTCCTACTAATTGACCACATGCTGCATCAATATCTTCACCTCTGGTTTTTCGCGTTATTGCATTAAATCCAGCTCTCATTAAAATATTTTTAAAATTTTCAATTGTTGCAAGAGAAGAACGACGATAAACCGTATCAGGAAAAGGATTGAAGGGAATTAAATTTACTTTAACAGGAATGCCTTCTAAAATTTTTATTAATTGCCGCGCATGTTCAGGGTGATCATTGATTCCCTCTAGCATGACATATTCCATAGTAATACGTCTTCTATTATCCCCTTTAAAATAATTTCGACATACTTCTAATAATTCAGCAAGAGGATATTTTTTATTGATAGGAACTAAACGGTCCCTTAGTTCGTCATTTGGTGCATGTAAAGATACCGCAAGGGCTACTTCACTTATTTCAGATAAACGTCGCAATGCAGGAACTATACCTGAAGTACTTAAAGTAACACGACGTTTAGAAAAACCATAGGCAAAGTCATCCATCATTAAATTCATTGCTTTAACAACATTATCAAAATTTAATAAAGGTTCTCCCATGCCCATCATCACAATATTACTGACAGTATGGTCATGTCGTAAAGACCCATCTGACAAACTACGCACTGCTAACCATACTTGTCCAATAATTTCTGCTACGGTTAAATTACGACTAAATCCCTGTTTCGCGGTTGAACAAAAACTACAATTCAATGCACAGCCTACTTGTGATGAAACACACAAAGTGCCTCTATTTACCTCAGGGATAAAAACAGTTTCGATACAATTACCATCACTCAGTCGCAACAACCATTTTCTAGTACCATCATCAGACTGTTTTTCAAAAACTATTTCTGGTAAATTGATTTGTGCTAATGATCTAAGTTTTGAACGCAATGATTTACTTAAATCACTCATCATCTCGATATCCTTACCCTTTTGATGAATCCATTTTAAAACCTGCTGCGCTCGATAAGGTTTTTCTCCTAATTCTTGAAAAAAGAGCTCCATCCCATCTCGATCAAAATCGAGTAAATTTTTTAGGGGTACGTTCATTATTTAGAACCTTCACCAAAACATTGATCTGGCGTGAAAAAGAAAGCAATTTCTTGTTTAGCTGTCTCAATACTATCGGATCCATGAACTGCATTTTGACCCACACTTTCTGCAAAATCTGCACGAATTGTACCTGGGAGTGCTTGTTGTGGGTCAGTAGCTCCCATCAATTCACGATTTTTTAGAATCGCATTAACTCCCTCTAAAACCTGTATCATCACTGGCCCTGAACACATAAACTCAACCAATTCATTAAAAAAAGACCTATCTTTATGGATTTCATAAAATTTTTCAGCTTGATCTTTCTTCAGCTTCACCATTCTGGCTGCAATAACTTTTAATTCCGAATTTTCAAATCTTTTAGTAATCTCGCCAATACAATTTTTTCTTACCGCATCAGGCTTAATTATAGAAAGGGTCTTTTGAATTGTCATAAATGCCTCTTACTTTTGTTATAACAAATTATTTATTTTTAAGAAAAAATAAGTTTACTCGCAGCAATTGGGTTTTTGAGTTGACCACGCTATGAAGCAATCTGCGTGTATAATATACATAAGAATTGCGAGTTGAGCGGGCAGCACAGGCAAAAATTCAAGTGCGAAAAGTATATTATACAGACTTAATAGCCCGGTACTACAGGTTTAATATGACTATACCCTCTGCAGGGTGTTTCTGGGATCTTAAGGGGTCTTATAAGATTAGCTTTCTTAAAAACCCCTGTTGTTAATGCATTGAAAAATGCTTACAAGATTTTCGAATTTTATCTATTTACTGACCCTACTCAGCCTTTTGAAGCAAGTTCAGCATTCTATCCGGGAAATCCGTTAATATACCATCTACCTCTAAAGCTAGTAGTCTTTCCATTTCTTCTACTTCATTGACCGTCCAAACATCAACCCGTATATTTTTTTTATGCGCCGCTTTTACAAAATGTGCAGTTACCATCTCATAAGGGACTTCTAAGGCAGTAGCAGATAATAAAAAAGGGCGCGTTAAAAATAGTTTGCTCAATTTAGAAAAGCGATCCAGCTCAGCTTGTGTACCTGCGGTAGCAATGTTATGGCAAAGCCTGCGCACTACTTTCATAGTCCGTGCGTTAAAAGCAGATACTAATACCTGTTTAGTTTTTTTATGCTGATTTATCAGCTCCCTTAAAGCCGCTACAATAGGTGGATCATTTTGTTTTATCTCTATATTTATAACTTGCTTTGGAAAAGCAGCAAAAATTTCATTTAAACTTGGAATTTTTATTCCTTGATCCCGAAAAGGAAATGTATGACCTTCATCACTAGTCCAACGATACCCTGCGTCTAATTTTTTCAATTCAGCTAATGTGAGATCTTGTACTAATCCTCTAGCGTTCGTTGTCCGATCGACTGACTCATCATGGATAGCAACTAAAACCCCATCCCGAGTCATATGAATATCAATCTCACTTAAATCTGCTCCTAGTTTTGTAGCCTCCTGCAATGCAAATAAAGTATTTTCAGGCCATAACCCCGCTCCTCCACGATGAGCGATAACAAGCGGTTTTGCATTAACCTGATAAAGTGGAAACATACAAATCCCATAATACTTAGTATAAATATATCTTTGTTTGATAAAAAAATATGATAAAATATTCCTCATTTATAGCATGTAAAGCCTTAAAATACTAACTCAAAGCTTACTTGTATCCTTGTCCAATGAGGTCTTTTTTCCATGAAGGAATACCATTATACTCCTATATCCGCGGAGTCTACACGATCTACCTTTTTCGACTACATTAATAATATTAACATCCCTCCGATAGATTATTTTGCTGTAGGTATAGAGAATCATGCCCAAAAAAAACTCACTTCTCTTATTTCCAGATTAGAATGGCAAATTTATTTCGATAAAAACCAAATAACCAATAACGATCCTTTAATTCAAGCTAAAAAATTATCTCAAAGAAATATTATACCTTTTTCAGAAATAGACTATATTGATTCGCAAGGAAAAGAAATCATGCGACAACGATCATTACATGGTATGAAAAATGGTTTAATGCTTATACATAAACAACATCATCTAAACTATATGATTGTATTAGCTACTGGACTTTCGAAATTTAATCATTTTAGCTTCCTCACTAAATATTATACTCAAATTACTAGACTTAAAAATGACCTAACTAAGATCATTGAGAGAGAAAGTAACTATGCTCTTCGCACTTGATTTTATCTATGCTATTGGTTAGGTCGCAATTAATATATATAATACGCTCCTGTCACCCTTTTTTTTACGGCATTTTGTCAAAACTCACCGTATAAGTACATTTTGAGCTGAAAGATGTTATTTTTATCCATACTATTCGTCTTTTCTTCGGATCCAGATAACCGCTGCAGCGGATTCTATATCCGCATCAAAAATAATAGGCTCTGCCGTTCTTCCAAGCGGATTCAAACAAGCAAGATTAAAACGTCCTAACGAATCTTTAAAAAGTCGCCGGAAATATTGTCCGCCATCCTTCAAATAAATGATACAGTCCTTATTGACGATGGAATCAAATTCATTGCAGGGTCTAAGCCTCCCACCCACATAATCTCCAGCTCGATAATGGGGGCTCATTTCATCATTAGAAACTATCATGACTACCGCATTAGCGTATCGATCTCGAAATTCCTGAGCATCTCGCATCATAGCAATCTCATCATCTGCATCGATAGGTAAGTTAATAATTTCGCTAGGCATTGCAAAATAATGACCTAATGAAAGCCTAACCGTAGGATCTAACCCTTTGCCATCTGCTATCCAAGCTTCATCAACTATTAAACCTTCATTTTTATAGACAGCTACACAGCGTTTAATACCATTTTTAGAAATTTTGATCATACTATTTTCCCAAGATTTCAAAGTAATTTCTGGCAATTTATATTTCTTTTCTATATACGCCCGAGTCAACCGCAAAATTGAGCGTAAATATTTAAGTCTTGTGCCGGGAGTATCTAAATTACGTTGAAGTAATGCCTTGGACATAATAGTCAGTCTCCTTGTAAGAGATATTTATTAAACTTAAAAAAATTATTTTAACTCAAGTAGTTAACTAAAAATAGATAATAAATGCTAGCCTACGCAGGACCAAATATGGTTTTTTATTTTTCGGCCACTAGACTTCAGGGGGGGCTATAAGGTACCTTCTACGCAATTTTATTTAGTTTTATTATTTATTTGTATTATGAAAACGATTCAAGAAGGGTTAACGTTTGACGATATACTATTGCTCCCAAATCATTCAGTGGTTTTACCTAAAGATGTATCACTTGAAACACAATTAACTTCTAAAATTAATTTGAAAATCCCTTTGATTTCAGCAGCCATGGATACCGTCACGGAAGCAAAGCTTGCAATAGCACTTGCTCAAGAAGGTGGCTTAGGCATTATTCATAAAAATATGGCTATAGAAGCACAAACCCAACAAATTAGAAAAGTAAAAAACTTTGAAAGTGGAATGGTAAGAAATCCTATCACTGTTGCTCCGGAAACAACTTTAAGAGAATTACTTAAACTAATGGCAACTTACTCAATTTCAGGGATACCCGTTATCGAAAAGGATCAGTTAGTCGGTATAGTCACACATAGAGATATACGGTTCGAAGAAAGCTTAGATCAACCCGCATCTCAAGTAATGACACCTAAAGAAAGACTCATCACAGCTAAAGAACAAGCTACGTCAGAAGAAATAATCGATTTACTGCATCGCCATCGTTTAGAAAAAATCTTAATTGTCGACAATCAATTTCGATGCCGTGGCTTGATGACAGCAAAAGATTTGCAAAAAACTAAAGAAAAACCCTACGCAACTAAGGATCAACGCGGTCAATTATGCGTAGGTGCGGCGGTAGGTGTAGGTGCCAGTGCTAAGAAACGTGCAATATCTTTGATTGAAACTGGTGTGGATATACTCTGTGTTGATACCGCACATGGTCATGCACAAAGCGTTATCGATATGATCAAGTGGTTAAAAGATGAATACCCAGATGTTTCTCTCATAGCAGGAAATATTGCTACTGCTGAAGCAGCACAGGCCTTAGCTACGGCAGGCGCAGATGCTATAAAAGTGGGGGTGGGGCCTGGGTCAATTTGTACAACTCGAATTGTGACGGGTGTTGGCGTTCCTCAAATTACAGCTATCATGAATGTTTCTGCTGCTCTAAAGGGCAAACCTGTAACTATTATCGCTGATGGTGGAATTCGTTATTCAGGAGATCTTTGTAAAGCATTGGCAGCTGGTGCACATGCAGTCATGATTGGCAGCTTGTTTGCAGGCACTGAAGAGGCGCCTGGAGAAATAGAACTTTATCAAAGTCAACCTTACAAAGCGTATCGTGGCATGGGCTCCTTAGGTGCCATGCAGCAAGGATCATCCGATCGTTATTTTCAAGATACTTTGGAGTCAAACAAACTCGTTCCTGAAGGCATAGAAGGAAGAATACCTTATAAAGGCCCTTTGCAAACAGTTATTCACCATTTATTAGGTGGAGTTAGAGCGGGTATGGGCTATACAGGAAGTGTTGATCTTGCTGATCTCCATAAAAAAGCACAATTTATAAAACTAACAGCTGCCGGCATAAGAGAAAGCCATGTTCATAATGTGGCGATTACCAAAGAAGCTCCTAATTATTACCGAGAAGATTGAATATTTCTTTAAACCAATTCTCAAAGTAATTCTTAGCATTTTTTATGAAAACTAAAATTAATCTCGAATAAAAACGGAGTGTACTTAAGATGACTATTCCTAAAGAACGCATACTAATTCTCGATTTTGGCTCACAATATACGCCCCTAATTGCTCGACGCATCCGTGAATTACACATTTATTGCGAAATTTACCCTTATGATATCCCCGAGTCAGAAATTTTAGCCTTTGCTCCTAAAGGGATTATCCTATCCGGCGGCCCTGAAACAGTTACTTTAGATACAACCCCCCGCGCACCAAAAATAGTATTTACCTTAGGCTGTCCAGTTTTAGGTATTTGTTATGGTATGCAAACCATGGCTGAGCAACTCGGTGGTAAAGTCGTTTCCTGTGCAAACCGAGAATTCGGATATGCTCCTGCTTTAGTGGCGACAGAAACTGAACTATTAACCCATATTCAAGATAACCCGAAAAAAGGAAAAGATGCATTGTTGGATGTCTGGATGAGTCATGGTGATCATGTTGAACAACTTCCCCCAGGTTTTGTTGTTATATTAAATACTCCGAACACCCCTATTGCGGGTATGGCTGACACGACGCGTCATTTTTATGGTTTGCAGTTTCACCCAGAAGTGACTCATACCCGTCAAGGAAAAAAAATATTGGCTCGCTTTGTAAAAAAAATTTGCCAGTGTCAACCGAGTTGGACAGCGCCTAAAATTTTAGAACATGAGATTGCTGAAATAAAAGAGAGAGTAGGGAAGGAAAAGGTTTTACTAGCACTTTCAGGTGGTGTTGATTCTACTGTATTAGCTGCATTATTACATAAAGCTATCGGTAAACAATTATTATGTGTCTTTGTTAATACCGGTTTACTACGTATTACCGATAAAGACTCTGCGATACAAGCTTTAGCTGATGATATGGATATCTCTGTTGTAAAAATAGATGCCTCTGAACGTTTTATAAATGCTTTAAAAGGAATTACTGATCCCGAAGAAAAGCGTAAAACCATAGGTAATTTATTTGTTGAAATATTCGAAGCTGAAGCCAGTAAATACCCAGATATTGCTTGGTTAGCACAAGGAACTATCTATTCTGATGTCATTGAATCTGCTGGCACCAGTACTCAAAAGGCTCATGCTATTAAATCTCATCACAATGTAGGTGGACTTCCAGATACGCTTAAACTTAAGTTATTGGAACCCTTACGTGAATTATTTAAGGATGAAGTTTGTGAACTGGGCTTAGAATTAGGTTTGCCATCAGAGCTCATTTATAAACATCCTTTTCCGGGCCCTGGATTAGCTATACGCGTTTTAGGGGAAGTTAATCAAAAAAATATTAACCTTGTCCGTAAAGCCGATCTTATTTTACAAGAAGAGTTACGTGAGCAAAATTATTATAACAAAATAAGCCAAGCATTCTGTGTTTTTTTACCGATAAACTCTGTGGGAGTTATCGGAGACGCTCGTCAATATGCCCCAATTATTGCGATCCGCGCTATAGAAACCATAGATTTTATGACAGCTCGCTGGGCACATCTGCCTTATCATTTACTTGAAACTGTATCAAATCGAATTATTAATGAAGTGCCTGGTATTTCTCGAGTAGTTTATGATATTTCGGGTAAACCACCTGCAACAATAGAATGGGAATAAAAAAATTTTCTCATAATCAAAGACTTATAGGAAGCTATACTTACGGCAAATTGAGTTATAGGTAAGTACCATAAAAAGGAACAGGGATTGAACCAGAATATAGACAGAAACTTAAGTCCGAAAAGTATATTTTTGACTTTAACTCATCTGTTCAATAGACTTCATACTCATACTTCATAGAAGTAGTGATTTAACCTATGCTGCAACTTGTTAAAAATTGGTTTTCCCGATATTTTCTCGACCCAGAATTGGCTATTTTATGGCTATTCCTATTATTCATTATCATTATTTTTGCTTCTTTAGGTAAAATTTTAGCTCCGGTGTTTGTCAGTGTCGTTATGGCCTATTTACTACAATGGCCGATTAGTTCCTTAGAAAAGTTGCGTTTACCTCGAATTGCTGCAGTTTTAGGAGTGTATATTAGTTTTGTAGGTTTAGTTATCTTGGCGATTGTGGGTTTGTTACCATTATTATTTCGCCAATTAAGTAACTTAATTAGTGAACTACCTGTCATGGCTGCAAAAGGTCAAGCACTACTATTGTACCTCCCTACTCGTTACCCAGGCTATACATCAGCCAGTCAAATTCAAGAATGGATCAATCAATTTAAGGGTGAATTAACTCATACTGGACAAGGAATATTATCTGCATCATTAGGTTACATTCCCAATGTTATCGCCTTTGCCATTTATTTTGTCTTGGTCCCTTTGTTAGTGTATTTTTTCTTACTCGATGAAAAAAAAATAATCAGCTGGCTAACTCAATATTTACCTGAAAAACGTCGATTAATTTCTCAAGTCTGGACAGAAGTACTTACCCAAACAGGTAATTATGTAAGAGGGAAAGCTTTAGAGATGTTGATAGTTTGGATAGTTACTTATCTTTCATTTGCAATACTTGGTCTTCAGTACGCTATATTACTCAGCGTATTAGTTGGAATTTCGGTGATTATCCCTTATATAGGCGCAGTTATGGTAACTATTCCTGTCCTTATTATCGGATTTTTAGAATGGGGATGGACAGCGCATTTTGCATATCTGGTTGCGGTTTACACGTTAATTATCACATTGGATGCTAATGTCTTAGTTCCCTTTTTATTTTCTGAAGCTGTTGATCTACATCCAGTAACTATCATTATCGCTGTGCTGGTATTCGGTGGTTTACTAGGATTTTGGGGAGTATTTTTTGCTATACCTCTTGCTAGCGTGGTAAAAGCTATTTTAAATGCTATTTCTTACAAAAAAGTTCCTGCACATAAAAATAAATTATGTTAAATCAATATACTCGCAGAAAATTCAAGTGCGAACAGCATATTTTAACTTAATTCACCGACTGCTTGTAAAACTTTTTCTACATGACCAGGCACTTTGACCTTCCTCCATTCATGACGTAAAACACCTAATTTATCAATCAAAAAAGTACTTCGTTCTATTCCGAACGTTTTCCTGCCATAGATAGTTTTTTCTTTTAACACATGATACAACTGACATACTTTTTCATCTACATCAGATAATAACTCAAAAGGAAATTGCTGATCTGACTTAAATTTTTCATGAAGTTTCAAGCTATCGCGTGAAATTCCTAAAATCGTCGTGTTTAGAGAAGCAAATTTTTTAAAATTTTCTGCAAAATCTTTTCCTTCCTGCGTACATCCCGGCGTACAATCTTTAGGATAAAAATACAAAATAATATTTTTACCTATTAAATCCTTTAAACCTATTATTTTACCGCTAGTAGCGGGTAAACTAAAATCAGGTGCAAATTTGTTTATAGCTAACATATCGACTAACACTATTTAAAGAAAAAAATATATCTAATTTTTTTGGGGTTCCATAGCTACATCAAAATTGTTTTCATCACAAAATACAATAAAGTGTTCACGAAAGTCTGCTACTAAATGATGCGCAGGAAAACCAAACGACAAAGATATACCAAGCATTGCTGCTTCTGTTATCGGCGCTTTATATGACTCTATATGAAGGTTGTAAAGTGTTACTTCCTGTTCAGATAAAAATTGAATGATTTTCGTTAAAACGTCCGGTATATCAGGAGCCACAATGTAAGAAGAATAAGGAAAACTATCAGGTTGGGCACCTCGAAACTGGGTACGCGCAACTAAAACCTGACCTTCATATTTTTTTATAAGTGTCTCAAATTTAGCGATGGTATTCCAGGCTCCCCCGATCAACAAGGTCATTGTGACATGGGTTGCAGTGGTATTTACACGCGCATCAACAATATGGCAACCGCTATGAGCAACCAACCTAAATACTTGATCAGTAAGCTGATTTTCATTAAGGCCTAGGACAACAACAACCAGGTTTTCCATAAATATTAATCATGTTTTTCTAACGAGCCGGTAGTCTATTCTTTTTTAAGGAGGTTGTCACTAGGGGCGAGATAGGCCAATAGCTATGGCTATGCTTTAAACCATGTAAGGATTTGGGAAAAACTTTAATCCAAATCATTACCCCTTTTAACTTATACCCCATGATTCAAATTCTTAAGAACCATTTTTTAATTTGGTGGAGGCGGTGGGAATCGAACCCACGTCCGCAAGTCCGCTGCCTTTGGTACTACATGTTTAGTACAATCTTTAAATTTAATCGATCCATCTCCGATTGACAGGGAATTGACCGACGATTCTGTTTGGTTTTAGTAGCTTTCGCCTCAGAAGGGGCTAGACTACGAGCTTGTCAGTTATGACCACTACCTCCACATACAAGCCTATGAAGTTCATGGCGCCGGCTGCTGTTTAGGCAGACCCAACGTTACAAAATTAACTACCTATTAGGCAGCAATAGCAACGTCTTTTTTAGCGTTATAGTTAGCATCGTTTGCAACTATAGATTTACAACATGATTAACGAGGCAAAGTTGCATCCTCGACATGCACCTCAGGGTTTGTAACCGGCGTCGAAGCCAGGTCGCCCCCAAGCATTAATTATACCTCATTTATACAAAGCTTTCTGTTAAGCCTTAAAAAATAAGGAAAAAAATTTAAATGTAAGTAATATCCTTACCTCGATAAACGTCCTAAACGCATTTTTTCGCGTTGCCAATCTTTTTCCTTGATGCTAGCTCGCTTATCATGCTCCTGCTTACCCTTTGCTAAACCCACTTCTAACTTAACCCGATTTTTTTTCCAATAAAGCTTTAGTGCGATAAGCGTATACCCTTTACGCATAATGCTTCCGGCAAATTTACTTAGCTCTCGTTCATTGAGGAGAAGCTTACGCGTACGAGTCGGATCAGGATGACTATGATGAGTAGATATTGTAGCAAGAGGAGTAATATGACAACCTAAAAGCCATGCCTCACCATTTTTTAATACCACATAACTTTCCGTCAGTTGAGCTCGACCACTACGAAGACTTTTGACCTCCCATCCCTGCAAAACTAAGCCAGCTTCGATAGATTGTTCAATAAAATAATCATGACGAGCGCGTCTATTTAGTGCAATTATTGTGTCTTGCAATGCTTTCTTTGAATTCATGGGATATACTCAAACATATTAGCAATCATAGGCTCCAAGCATAGCAAACATAGTAACGATAGTCGCCCTGAACCTTAATTATGCCATTTATTCAACATTCTTTAGAAGTGCCTTACAATGTGTCGGAGATGTATAAGCTCGTCAACCACATCGAAAAATATAGTGAATTTCTTCCTTGGTGTACCGAAAGCCAAATCATTAGCCAGGATGAAGATAGTATACAAGCCCGTCTTACATTGACTGGTGGAGGGCTTTCGAAAAGCTTCACCACATCAAACAGGTTACAAAAAAACAAATTGATTGAAATTAGTCTAATCGATGGTCCTTTTAAACATTTAGAAGGGTATTGGTCTTTTGAAACAAGCCCCCAAGGATCTAAGATCAATTTAAACTTGGAATTTGAATTTTCTACACGTTTGTTAGCACTGGCTTTTTCTCCTATTTTTGAGAAAGTAGCCAATACATTAGTACAAGCTTTTTCTGAGCGTGCTAAACAGGTTTATGGGGATCGTAAATTTGAAAACAACATTTACCAAGACAATTAAATAGTCATGTCATTTTTTCAAGTTGAAGTGGTATTTGCCGATAGCCTGAAACAAAAACTTATAAAAATTTCTGTCCCTGATAATACTTGTATCTCTGCAGTCATAGAACTTTCTGGTATTTTGTTAGATTTTCCAAGCATCGATCTAAATAAAAATAAGGTTGGGATTTTCGGAAAATTATGCAATCTGCAGGCTAAAGTCAAAGCAGGAGATAGAATAGAAATATATCAACCACTTATAATAGATCCTAAAAAAATTAGGATAAATCGTGCCAAAAAACAAAAAACGACTTAACAGTTTTCTAAACTTTTTTATTATAGCGAAATAAAATCCTTTATTAATTAAGTGCTGATTTTTCAATATTTTGTAAACGTCCGTTGGAAAAAATAAGCGTAACGCGTCTTTGAATAGGCTCACCATGACCTGGTTGAAGGAAATAAATATAATCTTGACGATCCGATTGAAAAGGAGACTGTAATACGCAACTACCCAATAGATAACGAACTTGCTCCTTAGTCATACCGAGTTCTAACTGGTCTATGGTAGACTGCTGCAGTATATTGCCTTGCTGGACATCCGGTCGATAGACAATATTACAACCAGAAATCAGTAATGTTAAAAATAAACTTATAAGCAACTTTTTCATAAATAAAAATAAACTCGTAATCTTAATTTCTACAAATGCTTAAAAACAACAAGAAAAAATTTAATTAATCTAAAATCATCCCATACGAATTCACTAACCGAGGAGTTTAGAGATAATCTAATGGATAATCAACAACTACGCCAAGCAGGTTTAAAAGTAACAGTCCCTAGATTAAAAATACTTGAGTTACTTGAACAAGCTAAAACACGTCATTTAAGTGCTGAAGATATCTATAAAACCTTATTAGAATCCGGTGAAGATATAGGTTTAGCCACAGTCTATCGAGTATTAACTCAATTTGAAAGTGCAGGTTTGGTTAAGCGTCAAAACTTTGAAGATTCTTATTCGGTGTTTGAATTGAACCAGGGGCCCCATCATGATCATTTAGTCTGTATCAAATGCGGAAAAGTTGACGAATTTGTTGATAAAATCATCGAACAACGCCAAAAGATTGTTGCAAAACAAGCTAATTATCAAATGACTGACCACAGTCTAATTATTTATGGGGTTTGTAATAAATGTTTTAAAAAGCAAAAGCTTAAATTAAATAAATAATTTGGATAAAATAAAAGAATCGAGCTAGTCTACTTCTAAAATCTTGAGCGTATTGGTACCACCAGTAGTCTTTAATAAATCGCCATAGGTAATTAAAACTTTTTCTCCTTTTTGTAAAAACCCATGTTTCTCTAATTCTTTAATCGCTAACTGACCAATATTTTCTTTATGCATTTTATCAATATTAAAATATAAGGGATAAACGCCACGATACAATGCTAATCGGCGTGATGTTTTTAAACTATGTGCTAAACCGTAGATAGGAATTCCAGAACGAATCCGAGACATCCACAAAGGTGTCGCTCCTGATTCAGTTAAGGCAATAATAGCCTTAATATCATAATGATTGGCAGTGTACATAGCCGCCATCGCTATGGCTTCATCAGCGCGATAAAATTGGCATTCGACGCGATGGCGAGATACCCGTGTCTTAGCTTGCTTTTCCGCTCCTAAACAAATACGTGCCATAGCCATCACCACTAAAGCAGGATGATCCCCTGTAGCAGTTTCTGCAGATAACATAACGGCATCCGTGCCATCTAGTACAGCATTCGCGACATCAAAAACTTCTGCTCGGGTAGGAATAGCATTATGAATCATTGATTCCATCATCTGCGTTGCCGTTATCACTGCTTTATCTAAAGACCGCGCCCGTTGAATGATATGTTTTTGCACAGCAGGTAATTCAGCATCACCAATTTCAACTCCTAGATCACCACGAGCCACCATCACTGCATCGGAAGCACGAATAATTTCATCAATAACAGGAATAGCATCACTACGTTCTATTTTTGCAATCAGTCCTGCATGGCCCTTTGCTTTCTTTAATAAATTTCGAGCTAGATTCATATCGGCTGCGCTGCGCGGGAAAGAAATTGCAATATAATCAGCATTTAATTTTACTGCTATTTTTAAATCTTTTTTATCCTTGTTTGTCAACGCTACAGCAGAAAGCCCTCCGCCTTTTCGATTAATACCCTTATTATTGGATAATTCTCCACCTACTTCTACAAGGCAAAATATTTTATTTTTCTGTATTTTTTTGACTTTTAATACTAAACGTCCATCATCAAGCAACAACAGATCGCCACGATGAACATCTCGTGGTAACTGTTTATAATCAATACCTACTGATGATTCATCGCCAGCTTCCTTATCTAAATCAGCATCTAAAATAAACAAAGCATCTTTTTTTAAAAAAATAGAACCCGTTTTAAAACGCGCAATACGAATTTTTGGTCCCTGTAAATCCGCCATAATGGCAATTTCTCGACCCGCAGCTTTTGCACATTCGCGAACATAATTAGCTCGTTTAATATGATCTTCTGCTTTACCGTGTGAAAAATTTAAGCGCACGACATCTAAGCCTGCAGCTATCATTGCTTGTAAAACACCTGCTTTATCGGTTGATGGACCTAACGTAGCCACAATCTTGGTTCGTTTAAATCGTTTCATTGCTGTGTTTCCCCTGTTCGTTCTTGTAATATCGCTAAAGCAGGTAAAGTGTTTCCTTGTATAAACTCAAGAAAAGCCCCTCCACCCGTTGATATGTAAGAAACTTTATCAGCAATACCATATTTTTCGATGGCAGCCAAAGTATCACCACCTCCTGCGATGGAAAAAGCTGGACTATTGGCTATAGAATAGCTCAAAGCACGCGTTCCTTGTTGAAATGGGGCTAATTCAAAAACACCAAGGGGGCCATTCCATAAAATACTCGCTGCTCGACGTACAAACTCGGTATAATATATAATTGACTCTGGTCCAACATCTAAAATCATTTCATTCTTTTTTATTTCAGTTAGCTTTTTAACAGTGGCCTCAGCGGTCGCAGAAATTTCTGTTGCTACAATAACATCTATCGGTAGCACAATCTCTACTTGTAGCTGTTTTGATAATTCTAAAAGTTTTTTTGCCTCATTTACCAGATCAATCTCAAATAAAGATCGACCTACAGAATACCCTTGTGCCACTAAAAAGGTATTGGCTATTCCTCCACCAAGAATTAATAAATTCACTTTATTAAGTAAAGACGACAATAATGTTAATTTAGTAGAAACCTTTGCACCGCCGACGATAGCTAATAACGGTCTAGCTGGATTTTCCAATGCTTTACTTAGTGCTTTTAATTCCGACATTAATAATAAACCTGCGCAAACCTGTGGTGAAAATTGTGCTACTCCCACGGTAGATGCTTCACTGCGATGGGCGGTAGCAAATGCATCCATGACAAAAATATCAGCCAATTTTGCAATTTTTTTAGCTAAAATAGGATCGTTTTTCTTTTCTCCTGTTTGAAATCGAACATTTTCACACAATACGACTTCGCCGGGTAAAATTTTAAACCCATTCAACCAATCAGTGATGAATTTTACTGGATGACCTAATAACTCTTGTAATCGTGCTGCGATTGGAGCTAAAGAAAGCTTAGGAGTAACAAATCCTTCATTGGGTCTATCTAAATGGGAAAGCAAAATAACTGCAGCACCTTTCTTTAAGGCATATTGAATGGTTGGTAACGCGGCTTTAATCCGCGCATCACTGGTAATCATGCCTTTATTTAAAGGCACATTAAAATCTTCTCGAATGAGAACACGTTTATCTTGTAAATTTAAATCTTCCAAACTAATTAAAGCCATAAAATTGCTTTTGCAAAAAGTCGATTTAACTGAAAAAAACAAAAGACAGAAGAAAAATAATCTTATGAACCATTAAGATAAAAACTAATAATCAACCTAGCTTTCTATTTTTCGCCTGTGCCTTTTTAATAGTTTTATCTATGTTTCAAAGATGGAATAGAGAATTTGTTATTTTATATTTTCTCTATATTCGCTCTGAAGAAGAAACTAGCTTTTATGGGACAAGGAGCAGCAAAATCATGTAAATACCTATAAACATCATGTTAACATTATCACTAATGCTTTCCAAGCAAACCAACTAAGCTCTATAACAGAAAATGCCTTAAAACCCATATTGCTTCAGATTCAAATTAAGGCTATTTTGTGGTCATGACAGCTTTACAAGGTTTACGCATCCTCATTACTCGCCCTGCTCTTCAAGCAAAAGATCTAGCAGCTCAAACTCAGTATTATGGCGGGGTAGTGGTATATTTCCCAACGCTGGAAATTATTGCTACCAAGAATATAAAAAAAGTCTTATTATGCATAAAAAAGCTTAAAGAATATGATTTTGTTATCTTTATTAGCCCTAACTCGGTCTTCAATACTGCGGAATCTATTCATAGTATTTGTCTTTTTTGGCCTGGAAATACTAAAACCATCGCCACTGGACCTGGGACCGCATCAGCTTTAAAACAATGTGGCCTGCCTAGTGATCACTGTCCAGAAAAGGATTTTAATGTCACTGGCCTATTAAACCTTGCTGCGCTACAAGACATAAAACAAAAAAAAATTTTAATCATCAAAGGCGCAGGGGGTCGCTCCTATTTAGCCAAGGGTTTAAAAGCTCGAGGTGCTCTGATAGAGAACCTAATCGTTTACAAGCGACAACTACCAAAAATTGATAAAACTGATATTCCGAATGAAGACTCAATTGACGTCATTATTTGTACTAGTCACAGCGGATTAAAAAATCTAGTTAGCTTATTGTATCCTTACTGGCAGGATATTTTATTTAAAAAACAATTGCTCGTTATTAGTTCTCGACTTACTGATAGTGCTAAGAAACTAGGTTTTGTCAAACCGCCCTTAATATCGGATAATGCAACAAATACAGCTATCTTACAAACTCTGTTTTCCTGGCGGGAGCAATCACTATGGAATCACAGTCCACACCCAAATTAGAAGAAACCGAAATAAAGATCAAAAAAAACAAGCCTTTACGTTCTAAAAGCTGTTTTACAGCTTGGTGTGCAATCGGATTGTTACTCATCACATGGATTGGTTTATTTTTAGGCTTAAGTTTTTTTTGGTTAAAAAACAGAGAGCGAGTGAACGGATATCATAATCAACTATCTGCCCTACAAAATCAGATCGCGCAAGGTCAAACTGACGACAAAAGTCGTCAGCAACAAATCTCACAATTACAAAATTTTATAGAACAAAAATTCTCCGCTAACGATAATGCTATTCTGCTCGCAAACGTTAATCAACTAATTCAACTAGCTCAGTATAATCTCATTTATTTTCATGATATCGACAACGCTTTGTCTGCATTGATGTTAGCCGATAAACAATTAGGAACAATAATAAGTCCGGATATTCGATTGGAAAATCTTCACCAATTATTAACTCAATATTTAACTAGCTTAAAAGCTTTACCTCGTATTGAACTATCCACTAGTTTAGCGCAGATACAGGCTTTAAAAATGCAAATTACGCAATTGCCTTTATTGGCAACATCTAATTCAACTACCCCAAATCCTGATGTTTCTGCCAGTAATCTCTCGGGAAATAAATGGATGCGTATGCTGCAAAATAGTCTAGATAGCTTTCGCCAGCTGATCATTATTCGACATTTAAATAAACCTATAGAGCCTTTATTGCCAGAAATAGAACAGCAATATTTGCAACATAACTTACTTTTATTATTGCAACAAGCTCAATGGGCATTAATACATTATGAACCAACTATTTATCAATCTAGTTTGCTAGAAATTCAAGAAAATATTAAGAATCATTTTGCATCTAGCTCGTCCAACACACAAGCAGTCCTGCAAATTATTAATCAATTAAAACAAATCGATTTACAAAATCCTACTCTCGATTTAAATCCATTACTCGAAGCAATTTCGGTTATGAAAAAACCCCCTAACTATCCTAACGCTACTCCTGTTATTTCCTCTAGTCAAAAGGAATCCTCTTGATGTATCGGTTTTTTATATTTTTATTAGTTCTTGCCGTTTCAGTTTGGATTGGCGTTAAAATAACCGCCGACCCAGGTTATATACTAATTAATTGGCATCAACTTGCCTTAGAAATGCCATTATGGTTAGGTATCTTAATTTTAATCATTAGCTTTATTTTAATTTACTATTTAATTCGGTTCTTTAACTATGTATTCATGCTTCCAAAACAATGGCGTCTGAATTTAGATAAAAAGCGTTTACAAAAAACTACCGCACTAAACGATCAACGTCTGTTTTCTTCTATCTATCAAAAGCCACAAAACTGGCATAATATTTTAGAAATTTTGCCTCAATTAGAAAGTAAAACCTGGATATCTAAAGCGCAAATTCAACAAATACAGCAAGAAAGTTGTGAAAATTTGTTAAGTGAAGAAAAATATACATACAATTTATCAACGCTTGAGGACATATGGAACAATTTACCATCTAAATTAAAAAAAGATCCTTTACTCTTAAATTATTACGTTGAAGGCCTTATAAGACATCATGAAGACGCAAAAGCTGAATTATTAATAGTAAAACGGTTAAAAAAACAATGGTTTGGCCCACTTGTTGCAACCTATAGCCTTATTAAAAGTTCAAACCCTGCACGTCAGTTGACAATAGCGGAACAATGGCTAAAAAAACATCCTGATGACCCCTACCTTTTATTAGGTTTAGGTCGGCTTTGTAAACAGAGAAAATTATGGGGTAAGGCACGAGATTATTTAGAAAAGAGTTTAATCTACGATTCTTCTAATTTAGAAACATATCTAGAATTAGGTGAGTTATCTGAAAACCTTGAAGAACCACTCCAAGCTTTAGCTTGGTTTAAAAAGGGATTAATTAAAGAATTTACTTCTTAAAAAAGACATGCCCATAAGAATTCCAAATAACCAACACCACAAAAACTCTTGTGAAGTTGTATTATATTTTGTTTAAATCATAGACATGTCCTTTTAACACTGTAGTAACAGGCCAGCCCCTCAAAAGACGTCCCGCAAAGGGTGACCACTGGCATTTAGTACTGAGACGCTTGTCTTCAACTATCTTTGCTAAAGATAAATCCACTAACACATAATCGTCTGGACAATCGGTTAAATTAAATATTTTTTTTGCACGTCGAGAAGTTAAATCCATTATATTATCCAAAGAAAGCAGATTTTGATGATAGGCTTCAAATAATAATGGCAATGTAGTTTCTATACCTGGAACACCTGATGGACAATCACCATAAGCTTTAGCTTTTTCTTCTAGGGTATGTGGAGCATGATCAGAACCTATCGTATCAATAATACCGGATTTTATTGCAGAAAATAATGCCATTTTATGCTCAGGAGCTCGCAAAGGTGGATTCATTACCGCCTTTCCTTTTAAGTTTTGATAATCTGAATTATTCAAAAATAAATGATGCGGTGTCGTTTCTGCAAAAACTGGAAGTCCTTCCTCTTTTGCTTGAGCAATTAAATCAATTTCTTGACGGGTACTAACATGCAAAATATATAATCGCGTTCCATACAAACGAACGAGATGAATTGCTTTTTTAACGGCTAGTATTGCTGCTGATTCATCACGAATTTTAGAATGAATTGAATATGGCTGAGACCCTTCAAATTTTTTTGCATTTTCTTTTAATCGCTGTTCATCTTCTGCATGAACTGCAACTAACATATTTTCTTCAGCCGCTATCTTAAAAATAGCATGTAAGCTTTCATCATCATCAATAACTAACCCGCCTGTGCTACATCCCATAAACACTTTAATACCAATAACCTGACCTTTTATTTTTTTTATTTCATTCAAATGATGTTTATCAGCACCAAAATATAAATAATAACGAAGTGGAATTTTTACTTCTTTTAACTGTTTATCAATAAGTACTTTTTTTTCTACTAAAGCAATTTCTGTAACGGTGGGAGGAATAGTATTAGGCATATCAAAAACGGTAGTATAGCCTCCTTTGATGCTAGCCTTAGCTGCTGTTTTCCAATCTTCTTTATATTCCCATCCTGGCGTTCGAAAATGAACATGGGGATCAATTAATCCAGGCAGCTTTAATAATTGTTTGTTCATAAGTTCCATCATAAACAAATTTCTTCTACTTGGTCGCGTTCAAATTGTTTTTCACAGTAAAAACAACGTAATTTCACCTGATTTGATGACCCTTCGAGTTTAAAATAGCCTTTACATTCGATATGATTGATACAATTTAAATTTGGGCATACTAATACATCACGTATAGTCTTAGGTAGTTCGCAATTAATTTTTTCACTAACCTTAAAATTTACAATGCGGCTAATCGTAGCACCGGGAGCAAAGATTGCAACATGATCAATTTCCTGTGGAGTAAGCAATCGATTTTCAATTTTAATTAAATCTTTCAGTTTCAAAGAGGTACTTCGCAAATTTAAGCCTAAAGTAACACGTTGTTTACTATTAACCACATGTAATAAACGCATAATTTTAAGGGATTGGCCTGCTGGAATATGGTCGATGACGACTCCATTATCAATCGCAGAAACGGAACGGGTTTTAATCATGGGTTTTATCCAAAAAAATTATCTAAAGCGATATTCTATCAAGTAGTAACGTTAAAACAGCTTGTCTGATATAAATTGCGTTGACAACTTGTTTAAAATATAAAGCATAAGAAGTTTCATCAATGGTTTTATCAATTTCACAACCTCGAGGCAAAGGATGTAAGATATTTAAATTAGTTTTAACCTTTTTTAATTTATCTCGCGTCAGAATATGTTGATTTTCAAATAGTTGATGTTCGGATTGGTTAAATCTTTCCTGTTGTAGTCTAGTCATATATAAAATATCTACTTTCGAGATCACTTCGTCTAAATTTGCATGAAAAGAAAATCGAATACCTTTATGTTTTAATTCATCACATATTATTTCTGGTAATGCTAATAATGAAGGTGAAACCAAAAAAAGCCTCATGTTAAATAAAGCGCAAAGTTGCACTAAAGAATGCACCGCACGCCCGTATTTTAAATCACCTACAAACGCTATAGATAATCCTTCTAAGTTTTCTTGTGCTTCTTGGATAGTAAATAAATCAGACAGGGCTTGCGTAGGATGTTGATTTGCTCCATCTCCAGCATTAATAATAGGCTTATCGGAAAATTCTGCAGCTAAACGTGCGGACCCTTCGAGTGGATGACGAATTATAATAAGATCAGCATAACAAGAAATCGTCTTGATTGTGTCTTGTAAATCTTCCCCTTTTTTAATAGATATATTTTCGCTACCGGAAAAGCCTATGACTTGCCCTCCCAAACGTAAAGTAGCTGTTTCAAAGGATAAGCGGGTACGTGTTGAAGGTTCAAAAAAACAGTGCGCAACAATTTTATCAAGCAAATATTTTTTAGCTAGATTTTTCTTAAATTTTTTAGCAAGATTTAATATAGTATTTATTTGAATTAAAGAAAGATCACGAACTGATATAATATCTTTTTGACCCAAAACTTTTGACATAATTCACTCAAATTTAGTTAACTATAAATATTTACATAATCTAGCAAATAGGGACTACGAGTTACACGGTAAACGGGCAAAATTCAAGTGAGAAGAGTATCATTTATTCATTTTTTTTATTACCAAACTTTGCCAAGATTCTACAGGCAATTCCTTGCTCCATAAACTTACTAAACATTGTAAAATTATCAGTGCGTTCTGAGCATTAGTAATTAAAGGAATATGATGATCAATAGCTAAACGCCGAATTAAAAACCCATCTGTTTGCTGCAAGCCCGTCATTGAACTTGGTATATTAATAATTGCTGCTATCTTACGTTGTGTTATTAAATCTCTTATATTTGGTTTTTTAGCTTCACTAGTTTTGTTAACAAAGTAGGACGCTATACCCTGCTGAGATAAAAACTGGTGAGTTCCTTCAGTGCTATAAATAAGCCAACCTTGATCATCAAGTTGTTTGACCCAAGGTAAAAGCTTAACCTTATGGTTATCTGCAATACTTAATAACAATTTTTTTTCTGTGATATTTTGATCGGTTGCCAACCATGCTTTATAAAAAGCCTCCACCAAATCCTCTGCAATGCATGCCACTTCACCCGTAGATGCCATTTCAACTTGAGCTACAGGATTGGAACCTTTTAAACGACTGTAAGAAAATTGTGCTGCTTTGACACCCACATAATCAAGCTCTAAAGTTTCATAATGTTTTGCTTGGTGCTTATTCAGCATCACTTCGGTTGCTATCTGAATGAAATTATGGCCTGTTACTTTAGAAACAAACGGAAAAGAACGTGATGCTCGCAAATTACATTCAATAACCTGAATATCATTATTTTTAGCAATAAATTGAATATTGAACGGTCCAGTGATGTGTAAAGCCTTTACAATTTTACGCGCTATGCTTTTAGTACGACGTATGGTTTCTAAATATAATTTCTGTGGTGGTAACACAACTGTCGCATCTCCAGAATGGACACCTGCATTCTCGATATGTTCTGAAATAGCCTCAATGACAATATCACCCTGTTTAGCAACTCCGTCTATTTCTAATTCTTTTGCTTCTTGAACAAATTTAGATATTACCACGGGATGCTCTTGCGAAACACGAGCAGCCGCTTGTAAATGCTGGTCTAAAGACTCAGGATTAAAAACCACATTCATCGCAGAACCAGACAAAATATAAGAAGGCCTAATTAATACTGGATACCCTACTTTGGCTGCAAAAGTTTTTGCTTTACTCAAACTAGTAATTCTTTCCCAAGCAGGTTGGTCTATATTAAGTGTATTTAGTAGGGCAGAAAATTTTTCTCGATTTTCAGCATAATCAATAAACGTCGGATCCGTACCCAGTAAATGATAACCTTCTTTAGCTAAAGGGACAGCTAAATTATTAGCAATCTGTCCTCCGACTGAAACAATAATGCCCTTTGCTGATTCAAAATCCACAATATCTTGTACACGCTCAAAAGTAAGTTGTTCGAAATACAATCGATCTGATTCATCATAATCTGTAGAAACTGTTTCAGGATTCGAGTTAATAATAATGGCCGTTTCTTTTAATAGACGCAAAGTCTGCGCGGTATTAACCGCACACCAATCAAACTCGACAGATGATCCTATCGAGTAGGGACCTGAACCCAACACAATGATAGGTGGAAGCTTAGCAGGAGAAATATCATGTTCAACAGCATGGTAGCTTAGATAAAGATAATTTGTCTGTGCAGCAAACTCCCCAGCCAAAGTATCTATTTGTTTCACAAAAGGTATGATGCCATATTTTAGACGTAAAGTTCGTATTTGTTTTATTGACTTATTTTTTGTATTAGCAATAAAGCTATCGGAAAAACCCGCTTGTTTTAATTGACGTAATAGAATTTTATTCAATTTATGAAGATTTAACTGTTTTTCTAATTCTGTTAATTGATGAATTTGTGCCAAAAACCAAAAGTTAATCTGTGATAAGCGTTCAGCTTGCTTTACTGAACCCCCATTTTTAAAAAACTGATATAAGGCAAATAAACGTCTATCGGTAGCAAATTGTATTTCTTTGCGTGGATTATCAATTTCTTCTGGATAATCCATTAAACAAGTTGCTCCTTTATTTAACATCCCCACTGCTTTTTGCAATGCCTCTGGGAAAGAACGACCTATTGCCATCACTTCCCCCACACTTTTCATTTCAGTACCAATCGTTCTTTCAGCCGCTTTTAATTTATGTGTATCCCAACGTGGAATTTTTACTACGATATAATCCAATGCAGGTTCAAAATAAGCACTCGTCACCTGAGTGACACTATTTTTTATTTCATAGAGCTGGTAACCCAATGCTAATTTTGCAGCAATAAACGCTAATGGATAACCTGTTGCCTTAGACGCTAACGCACTGGAACGTGATAATCGCGCATTCATTTCTATAACTCGGTAGTCGCCATTTTTAGGGTTAATAGCAAATTGAATATTACATTCGCCGATAATGTTAAAATGCTCAGCAACTTGCAAAGCCATATTACGTAATAACTGGTGTTGCTCATTATTTAAGGTCTGTGCTGGTGCTACAACAATACTTTCTCCAGTATGGATGCCCATAGCATCCATATTTTCCATATTACAAATTGTTAATCTATTTCCCATTTGGTCACGGACAATTTCATACTCAAATTCCTTCCACCCAAATAAATATTCTTCTATTAAAATTTGTGGTGCTGTAGCTAAGCTTTCCTGGGCTCGCTGTTCAAGAATTTCTCGATGCGCAATTTTCCCAGAACCTAATCCTCCTAAGGAAAAACCTGAACGCAACATAATGGGATAACCGATCTTTTCTGCTGCTTTCAACGCTTCAGCAACTGTTTTGACTGCAAAACTAAGCGGTGTTTTAATTTTTATCTTTGCTAAAGCCGCTTTAAAAAGATCTCTGTCTTCTGTTTGGCGTATCGATTCAACGGATGTTCCTAATACTTCTACTTTATATTTTTTTAATATCCCTTTTTTTTCTAAATCTAAACCTAAATTAAGAGCAGTTTGTCCGCCGAAACCTAGTAAAATTCCATCTGGTTTTTCTTTAATGATAATCCGCTTCACCGTATCAAAATTTAATGGTTGTAAATAAATTTCATCGGCTAAATTTGCATCTGTTTGTATGGTAGCTATGTTCGGGTTTATTAATACCGAAGTAATTTTTTCTTCTTTTAGTGCTTTAATGGCCTGTGAACCGGAATAATCAAACTCGCCTGCTTGGCCTATTCGTAAACCACCCGAACCTAAAATCAGAATTTTCTTATATCGTTGTATTTTCATAATCTTTTATAACATGCGATAAAAACGTTCAAATAACCATTGTGTATCCATAGGCCCAGGTGCAGCCTCAGGATGAAATTGTACCGAAAAAAAAGGATCTTTCTTATGCTCAATTCCTGCAACTGTTCCATCATTTAAATTTCGAAATAATACTTGCCAATCTTTGGGAAGGGATTTTTCATTTACCGCATAACCATGATTTTGCGAAGTCAAATAACATCGTTTTGTCGGCAAATAAATACAGGGTTGATTTTGAGAACGATGACCAAAAATTAACTTATAGGTTTTAGCCCCAACAGCTAAAGCCATTAATTGTGTCCCTAAACAAATGCCGAAACAAGGCTTCTTTTTAGTTAAAGCCTTTCTTAAAATGGCTATCGTTTTTTTACATAATTGCGGATCACCCGGACCATTGGAAATAAAAACTCCATCATAGTCTTCCTGACTATAATCATAGTCATAAGGAACTCGTTTAATTTTTAGTGGGAATTTTAATAAACAACGTAAAATGTTTTCTTTTAAACCACAGTCTACAACAATTATTTTTTTTCTACCTTCACCATAATACAGCGGCTCAGTAATTGTTACTTGTTTTACCCAATCGATGGTTTCAAATTCAATAAAATCGCCATGCGGCTTATTTAATGAAGTAATTATACCCGGAGTTACTCCATTAACTCTTAAACAATGTGTTAAAGCCCGCGTGTCCAAACCCGTTATAAAAGGTATATTTTCAATTTCAAGCCAATTTACTAGTGACTGTTGGGCAGCATGATTTGAGTAAAATGACGCTATTTCAGAAATAATCACGCTTTTTACTTGAATTTTGTTAGATTCCCAAGTATTTGATGCAGAAACACCATAATTTCCTATCAAGGGATAGGTAAAACATAATATCTGCCCTGCATACGAAGGGTCTGTTAAAGATTCCACATAACCTAACATACCTGTATTGAATATAACTTCACCGGAAACTTCAGTTGTTTGGCTTGCTGGCATATATCCAACAAAGCTCTCACCTGTTTTTAATATTAATTTTGCTGATACCAATTTTTTCATGATCTCGTCTGTTGGTGAAATTGAGCAGCAAGATAAGGGTTCCACATCATACCTGTTGCAGAAAGGGCAATATCTGCGCCACTATTTAAAAATTGATTAAAATGTTCCGGAATAGTAATACCACCCATGCCCAAAATAACTAAATTTAATTTTTCAGTTTGATTAATTTGAACTAATTTATTAAGACATTGTAATGCTAATCGACGAATTGGATAACCTGAAACCCCACTATAAATTCTTTTTCCAAATGCAGGTTGATGATCTTTATTCAATACGCGCATACTGATGGAGTTGATAGCACTAATACCTCTTGCTCCGGCCTGTGCTGCAGAAATTAATAAATTTATAGGGGATTTATGCTCATGAATTAAGCCTAACTTTAATAAGATGGGGGTATCGGCTACACATTTCACAACCAAGGTTGTTATTTGCGATACATGTTCAATACTCCAATAAAGAGGTTCACCTGATTTCATTAAATTAGGACATGAAAAATTTAGCTCTATAACATCAGCCCCGGCCTCTTTAGCTATTAATGCGGCAGCGGCAAAATCTTGTGACATCGATTTCAGCGAATCACCTTCACCATAAACCGACACAATCAACACTTGACCTTCTACTAAAGAATTTTTTGCAAAAGCTATATCTTCCATAATCACTATCGGTTCCAAACAACCGTTACCAAAGGAATTACTAATTGCAATTTTGTCACTTATTTTTTCAGGTTTATTCTTGGTAAAAAGAACTTCTTTTAAATCAGCGTAATTAAATAATTTTTCACATTCGAGATGAACAATATTTGGCAAAGGATGAGTAGGGTAAGCTTGGCGTCGTATTGTTTTGTAGGTCAATACGTCAAAACCTAGTTGTGCTAATAATGCCACACCTTTACCAGTTGTTGCAGCACATGCAGCTGCACCAATTTTGGAGGCTAGTGAATAGCCTAATAAATTACTCCACTGTGTTCTGTCTGGCCAAACGCGAGTCGGTGGTTTTATTGAGGGGAAAGAGGAATTGCTGAAGTTTTCTTCGAAAGTTTTACTAATGTCATAGAGAGGCGATGAAACGCTCAACATGCGATATGGCTACAAATAATTTTGACTATTTAAACCGATTTTCCAAAAAATACCAAGTTTTTTATTGTCTTAATTAATATTTTTCTATACGCTTGCCTTACCCGCGTTTTATATAAATTAAAACACAGCATGAAAAACCATTCTGTTTTAAGTCTCCTTATCAGTATCAGTTTAATGATTTTTTCTTTACCATCACCATCGATAACTTTGAGTCTGAGGTAATAGCAGTATATCAAAACGTAGTCATACTCCTGTGAACAAATTAAAGATACTCTTTGCTGATTGTAACAAAGCTACAAGCCAACTAGACATGCATCTTTGTGCCGATAAAGATGCTACTACGGCTACTTTCAAATTAAAGCAAACATTACTTAATAAAAAACCACAATTGTTAATTTGCAAGTCTCAGCTCGAGGAAAAAATTGCGCAATGGAGAACACAGACAATGCTTGTGATAAGGCTACTGAGGACTATCGTGATGGTTCAATATGGCCTACTTTACAGCTAAATTGCATGACAAATGAAACAACCAAGATAAGAAATAAGCTTGACAATATAAATAATTGCAACGAGCTAAATAAGATTATACAGCCACTACAGATCGAACCAGGTTTTTATTCCCTTTGTGGAAAAGGATCTTGTTAATTGGTGCCGAGAAGAGGACTCGAACCTCCAAGGGTTGCCCCACAAGTACCTGAAACTTGCGTGTCTACCAATTTCACCACCTCGGCAAATCTCTCTTTCAAGACGCAACATTATTTGGTCATTTTGATAAGTGGATAACCTGCTTCTAGCCAAGCGCGGAGACCGCCTTGTAGAGAAGCAACTTGGCTATAACCCATTTTTTGAAGATTATCTGCCGCCAGGCAAGATCGAAAACCGCCGCTACAATAAACAACAATCTCTACTTCAAAATCTGGAATGTATTTCTCAATATCACGTTCAATAATACCCTTACTAAGAGGGATAGCATGAACAATAGACCCTTGCTGAAATTCATCGCGCTCACGTACATCAATTAAATAAAACCGGTGTTGACTGCTAATTTTTTTATTTAAATCAGCAACTGTCAACTCTTTTATTTTAGGTTTTATTTTATCAACTAATTTTATAAAAGCTGATCTATGTTGCTTTTGATTGATCACGAATGTATTTCGTTCTCCATTTCTGCTTCAATATCTTTCATGGTTAAACGAATGCGACCTTGTCTATCTATTTCTAGTACTTTGACTTTGACAATTTGGCCTTCGCTTAATACATCACTCACTTGTTCAACACGTTCTTTAGAAATTTGTGAAATATGCACTAAGCCATCACGACCGGGCAATACGTTAACAAAAGCACCAAAATCAGTCAGTTTAACAATTGCACCTTCATAAGTACGGCCCACTTCCACTTCCGCTGTTACTTTTTTAATACGTTCTATGGCATTTTGGCAAGCATGTAAATCAGATGTCGAGATTCGAACGACACCATCATCGCTAATGTCGATTAAGGTTCCTGTTTCTTCAGTAATCGCGCGAATTGTCGCTCCACCTTTTCCGATTAAATCACGTATTTTTTCAGGGTTTATCTTTAAAGTAGTTATACGCGGTGCATAAGGAGAGACTTCTATGCGTGGTTCAGCTAAAGTTTCTTGCATAATATTTAATATATGAAGACGACCCTCCTTGGCTTGATTTAATGCCACCTGCAAAATTTCTTCTGTAATACCATCAATTTTAATATCCATTTGTAATGCTGTGACGCCGTCTAGTGTACCTGCAACTTTAAAATCCATATCTCCTAAATGATCTTCATCACCTAAAATGTCGGTTAATACAGCAAACTGATCGCCTTCTTTTATTAGGCCCATTGCTATACCCGCTACATGTTTCTTTAAAGGTACGCCAGCATCCATTAGCGCTATACTTGCACCACAGACTGTTGCCATAGAGCTAGATCCATTTGATTCGGTAATTTCAGAAACAACACGTAATACATAAGGAAAATCGGATTCACTAGGTAATACAGCTCGCAAAGCACGTTTCGCTAAATTACCATGCCCAATTTCACGCCGTTTAGGACTTCCCATTTGGCCGGTTTCGCCCACGCTATAAGGAGGAAAGTTATAGTGAAGCATAAATGTTTCACGTCCTTCTCCATCTAAGGCTTCTATAGTTTGTGCATCTCTATCCGTACCTAAGGTAGTAACAACTAATGCTTGCGTCTCGCCTCTAGTAAATAAAGCCGAACCATGTGTACGTGGTAAAAATCCTGGCTGAATAGTAATAGGGCGAACTGTTATCTTATCACGTCCATCAATGCGGGTTTCGCCTGATAGAATACGACTACGTACTATTTTCTCTTCTAAATTTGCTAGAAATAACTGAATAGCTTTAGCGGAAATTCCTTTTTCTTCATCTGACCATTTCTCGATAATACTATTTCGTAAATTTTCTAATTTAGCTTTACGAATTAATTTCTCCGGAATTGTATAGGCCTCAGCATATAAAGCCTGTATAGCTTGCGTTATTTCTTGTTCCACAACTGCATCTAATTGAGATGTTGTAGTTTTTTGCGCATCCCAAGCGGGCTCACCTGCCTCTTCAGCAAGCTCTTTAATAGCTTGAATAACCCCTTGCATTTGTTGATGTCCAAACAAAATAGCATTCAACATAATTTCTTCAGTAAGCTCGGCGGCTTGAGATTCCACCATTAAGACGGCTTTGTCTGTTCCTGCAACTACTAAATCTAAATCTGATGTTTCTAGTTGCTTAAAGCTTGGGTTTAATAGGTATTGTCCCTCCGAATAACCGACTCTTGCTGCCGCAATCGGACCCTTAAAAGGTAAGCCTGATAAGCTTAAAGCTGCAGAAGCACCAATTAATGCAGGAATATCTGCGTTAATATCAGGATTTGAAGATAAAACAGTCGCAACAATTTGCACTTCATTATAAAACCCTTCAGGAAACAGGGGTCTTATTGGTCTATCAATTAAGCGCGATGTTAAAATTTCTTTTTCAGTAGGTCGTCCTTCCCGTTTAAAATAACCTCCTGGAATACGTCCGGCTGCATAGGAGCGTTCTTGATATTGAACAGTCAAGGGAAAAAAGTCTCTTTCTTCAGCTGCTTGCTGCTTATTACCTACAACGGTTACTAAAACGGTAGTACCATCCAAGCTCACAAGAACTGATGCTGTGGCTTGACGTGCAATTGCCCCAGTTTCTAGAATTATTTCCTGCGAACCAAACTGCACGACTTTCTTTATAGAATTAATTAACACGTTTACATTCCCTCAAAAAAAACAAATGGGCGAAAATTACCGCCCATTGGTACGAATAAAATGTCTTCAACGATTGGCTGAAGAATATGAACCAGGACTTAACCACGCAAGCCGAGTTGTTTAATGAGCGTTAAATACCCTTGTAAATTAACGCTTTTGAAATATTTTAATAATTTACGACGCAAAGCTACTTTCTTTAATAGACCTTGTCGTGAATGATTATCCTTCTTATGCACTTGAAAATGGCCATTTAGTTGTTCGATAGCCCCAGATAATAAAGCAATCTGAACCTCTGGGGATCCTGTATCACCCGGAGAACGTTGAAATTTAGCCAATATTTCATTTTTAGCTAGCATAAAACCTTTTACCTCTTATAAATGAACCCGCTATTCTATGCATAATACCTGCAACTGACAAGGATTATCTTCTTAAATTATGCTTCTAATAGTTAAATATCGATAAACCATCGTATCTTTAGGGATTACTTATAAATCGTAAGTAAAATACTTACTTTTACTCTTTTGAGCTCGTCCTTCCCTTAAGATTCAAACATTTTTTAACTATCTGTTCTTCATAACTTAAAGTTTTTTTAGAATCTAAATTTACAGCTGAAAATAAAAAATCTACATTGGTAATTATTTCGTATCGCAAAAAATTATAGCTTGTTTATTGAACGTTAAATTACATCATTATTTAGTATAAGTGCCGTGTCATGTTAGAATATCCACCCGCCGCTGACAGCTATTTTTACCTTGTTTGTCAGCGTTGGAAATTATCAGCATGGACAGGTAAAATTACCGCTAATTAATAAGTGAAAATGATATGAAAACTACTAGTAGCATGAGCAAAATTCTTAAAGGATTAATGGCTGAGTTAGGGATTAATGAATCGGAACTAGCACGACGCACCGGTGTAGGTCAACCTGTAGTACATCGAATTTGCTCAGGAGAAACTGATAATCCCAAAGTCGCCACTTTGAGTCCGATTGCCAATTTCTTTGCTATATCTATCAGCCAACTCATCGGTGATGAGCCCATATCAGCTGATCGCATTCCAGGCACTTTTAACCCTGACGCTCAAGGATGGCGTCAAATTCCATTGCTTACTTGGCCTCAAGTGTTACATTGGCCCAATTTTCCTGAAAAATTTGCCCCATTACCAACAATTTCTACTGATATCGACATAAGCCAGCATGCTTATGCTGTTGCCGCTAGAGATACCACCATGGAACCTCGCTTTCCAGAAGGAACTGTTCTTCTTATAGACCCCGATCTAAAACCTAATAGTCTTGATTTTGCGATTGTTCATATTGAAGGGCATGATTTACCCAATTTTAAACAAATTTTAATCGACGGTGGACATACCATCCTTAAACCTCTTAATACTGATTTCAAAACCTTACTATTAGATAAGCCTCATCGTTTTTTAGGTGTGATGGTTCAATCAAGAATGGATTTTAAAAAGAAAAAATAAATCCCTTTACTATAATAAAGAAACACGATGAACTATGGTTATTCTGGTGTATTACAGATTGTGTTATGGCTTAAAAAATATAACTTGCCGTCAATCTGTTTAACCCTTTAAAATCTTATTTTTTATACTAAATTTTATTAATTAATTTTAAAGCAATAAGTCATGAATCAGAAAAAACGTACAGCTATTTTTCAGCGTTTTCATGCTTACAATCCTCATCCAACGACAGAATTGATTTACTCCTCACCCTTTGAGCTTTTAATTGCCGTTATTCTTTCTGCTCAAGCAACAGATAAATCCGTTAATAAGGCAACACAAATTTTATTTGTTAAGGCCAACACACCAAAAAAAATAGCTGTGCTGGGATTAACTGGTTTAAAAAAATATATAAAGACAATTGGCTTATACAATACTAAAGCAAAAAATATCATAAAAACCTGTAAGATTTTATTGGAGCAATATCAAGGAAATGTCCCTAATAATCGTGAAGCACTGGAGAGTCTACCGGGTGTTGGGCGTAAAACTGCTAATGTCATATTAAATACTGTTTTTCATCAGCCAACCATTGCTGTTGATACGCATATTTTTAGAGTGTGCAATAGAACCGGTCTAGCGCGTGGAAAAACACCTTTAGCTGTTGAAAAAATGCTACTAAAAGTCGTTCCTAAAAAATATTTAAAAAACGCTCATCATTGGTTGGTGTTACATGGGCGTTATATTTGTTTAGCTCGTAAACCTAAATGTCCTGAATGTATTATTCAAGATCTTTGTGAATATCCTAACAAAACTGAACTTAAAGGATTAAAGTCTTGTAGACCCTAATGATGCGAATGCAATTTTTGCTCAGCTCTAAAAATTTATATTTAAAATTTCCTTTAGAATTTCTTCGGCACCAAGATTACGTAAACTTTGTGCCGCTAAAAGTCCGATTTTTTCCGCATCATCAATTGCTCCTTTCTTTTCGACTTTAATTAGTTTAGTACCATCTAGATTTCCAACTAAAGTTTGTAAACTCAATTGTCCCTGATCCAAAGAAGTCGCATAAGCGGCTATAGGTACTTGACAACTGCCTCCTAATTCTCGACTTAAAGCTCGCTCAGCTAATACACAATAATAAGAATCGAGGTGTGTCAATTTAGAAATATATCTCTTGCTTTCCTCATCATCTGATCGGCATTCGATCCCTAAAGCACCTTGGCCTGGCGCAGGTAAAAAGCAACTGGTCTCTAAATATTCACTAATTCGATCTGTTTTTTTCAAACGAATGAGCCCTGCGGCAGCTAAAATTATTGCGTCAAATTCGCCTGCAGTCAATTTGTCTAAGCGAGTTCCTACATTCCCCCTTAATACTTTCACTTGTAAATCAGGGCGCAAAGCCAATAATTGCGATTGGCGACGTAAACTTGAAGTGCCTATACAAGATCCGGATGATATTTGAGTTAAAGGTTGGCCAAATCTTGAAATTAACACATCGCGAGGATCTTCACGCTTGCAAATGGCTCCTAACACTAAACCCGCTTCTAAATCCATGGGCAGATCTTTCATAGAGTGAACGGCTATATCTGCCTGATGATTAATTAAAGCCGCTTCTAATTCTTTAACAAATAATCCTTTACCTCCCAATTTACTTAAAGAACTATTTTGCAGTCTATCTCCTTCTGTAAGCAAAGGAAGTAAGCTAATCGTTAAATATGGAAAAAGTTTTTGTAATTGTTCTTTAATTATATTGGCTTGCCAATAGGCCAAAGGACTCTTTCGAGTAGCGATGCATAAAAATTTTTTATTATTCAAAACTCACCTCAAATATTAAAAATTTTCCAGTTGAGTTTTGATAAGTTGATCTTTTTGTTCCCATAGTTCGTTGAGTTTTTTTTGAAAAGTTATTCGAAATTGACGATCGTTTTCATAATCGCCTAACCAGACTTCAGTAATTGGGATTGTTTCAACATCAACAATTATTTTTTTTATACTTCCTGATAAAAAATCTAATAAGCTAGTCTGATGAGGAGGATAAATAATTGTGACATTAAGAATTTTATGGAAAAAATCACCCAATAAGGTAAGGCTAAAAGCCATACCCGCTGCTTTAGGGCGCAATAAATACTGATAAGGGGAAGCTTGCAACTCATGTTTTTCCTTTGAAAATCGAGTACCCTCAACAAAATTAGCAACTGTAGTTGGTGTAGTCTTAAACTTTGTGCTAGCTTTTTTTGTTTCTTCAATATCCTTATTTTTAAGCTCTGGATGTTTGGTTAATTTGGCTTTGCTATATCGATGCATAAATGGAAAACCTAATAACCAACATGCCCAACTTGCTATTGGCAGAGTCCAAAGTAATTCCTTTTTAAGGAAAAATTTTAAAGGTGGAATTTTTCCGCTAAAAATATACTGTAAAATAAGTATATCTGCCCAAGATTGATGATTAGAAATGAGTAAATACCATTCTTTATAATGTAATTGATCTAGTCCTCTTATTTCCCATTTGATTGGAGTTATCCATTTTAAAAGAAAATAATTACTGCGTAACCAAACTACATGCAAAGATTCCATTAAATTTTTGGTTAGTCGGCGCCATTTTTTTAAGGGAATAATAAATCGCAGAAAACCTACGCTCGCTAAAGGGATAAACCAAACTGTAAGAACAATAAAATATAAAATCGTTGCGAGTCCTGCTCTTAAGTACTTATATAAATTATTCATAAATAGTTCGCATTCCGATAAGCTATCAGCGCGTATAAAAGACAAAAGGCTACAAATAAAGAGAAGGTATCCTTATTAAACATAAAGTAATACCTTCTCTAAGAAAAGCTTAAATCTTATTAAATAATAAACTGGTATGATCGACTAAGCTTCGCCATAAACCAGCTTTTGATAAATCCTCTAAGGCAATGAGCGGCGCTGATGCAATAGGCTTATCATTCAACACTATATTAATTTGACCAATAACTTCTCCTTTTTTAATCGGTGCCTTTAAATTAGGATTAAAAATCATAGTCGTGGTAGGTTTTTTATTTGATCCGAGAGGTAGGGTTGCATAGAGATCTTGAGCTAAACCGACTTTAATTTGAGGCCGCTGAGCAAACCAAACTCTAGTTGTAGTCAAATTTACCTCAGCATTATACAACTTATGCGATTCAAAAAAACGAAACCCATAAGTAAGTAATTTTTGGCTATCTTGCGCTCGCATTTCATCGGAAGGAGCACCCATAACAATTGTAATTAAGCGCATGCCATTTTTTTGGCCTGAAGCGGCTAAACAAAACCCTGCTTCATTAGTATGCCCAGTTTTAATTCCATCAATATCAGGATCGCGCCATAATAAGCGGTTGCGATTAGGTTGTTTAATTCCATTGTAAGAAAACCACTTTTGAGAATACCATTTATAATCTTCAGGGAAATCAAGGATTAAATCACGCGCTAAAATTGACATATCACGTGCAGTGGAATAATGGTTAGGATCAGGTAATCCATCTACATCGACAAAATGAGTATTTTTCATACCCAATCTTGCTGCTTGTTGATTCATTAGGTTAACAAAAGATTCCTGGCTTCCTGCGATATACTCCGCCATTGCCACACAGGCATCATTACCCGAATCAACTATCATACCTTGCATCAAGTCTTCTACACTGACCTTGTCACCAACTTTCACAAACATTTTAGAGCCACCAGTTTTCCATGCGGCTTCACTAATAGTTACTAAATCAGTTGGATGGATATGCCCTTGTTGCAAAGCCATAGACACAACATAAGAAGTCATCATTTTGGTCAAACTAGCAGGCGCCACGCGTTCATCAATATTTTCGCTTGCTAAAATTTTACCGCTATATGCATCCATCAATAGATAAGCTTTAGCATTTACGCTAGGCGCAATCGGTGTCAATGTAGGTTGCGCAGCAACAGGGGCTGTTATAGGAATCACAGGGTCAGCTTTGCATACTGAACCCAATAAACCCATTATTAAAAATATTAATAGAAAACAAAATGAATATTGCTTAAACATGGTGTAAACGCCTTATAACAGTTTAGAAGTAATGCAGTTTCGTTGTGTATACTAATATCGGCTTTGAATATAAGTCCAGGTATAGAAAGAGCCTACCATTCCTTTTAGTAGAGCAATAATACTGCAAATATCAGATTATTTACAGAGTAACACCATTTATTACCAAAAATCCCACTCGCTTATTTTTTTCAGAACTTTATTTTCATTATGGTTTAGGATAGAGTACTTTTTTAAGCCTGTACCTTAAATTTATTCTAAACTCTTTAAAGGAAATACAAGATAATGAGTAAACCCTATCTAAAAATAATAGAATCTACAAATTCTTTTTTTCAAAATGTCATACTTAGTACTATCTTTGTTTTTAAGTCAAACATCTACCAAATAGGGTCGATCTTTGAAAAAAACCTTGCTCCTATTTTGTTTCCTCTCGTTGTTATACCTGATGCTATAGCCAGTTTATTTGCATTTTATCAGTTTGGCCGCGCTAAAAATAAGAACTTAGGTAAAACCTTTGACTTAATTCATGCCCCCATTAAAGCCGCCTTAGTTTTCACTGCGGTTTTTGCTGGGCTTAGTTTAATTTTTGTACAAGGTTTATTTCTGACTGCAGTAGGTTCCAGTGTCGTTTATCATCTTGGTTTGTCAATTTTTCATGGATACCATTGGCTTAAATCAGAAAAAAATTCTCCAGCTAGAGCACTTCATAAAAATCATACCCTAAACAATCTTATTGCCACTATGGTAGGCGGAATTGTTATTGCGGGTATTATTTTAACAATGGTAGTTGCTCCCTATTTAGCCACTACTGTTTTAGCAGTAGCAGGAATAACAACTGCAAGTTTACTTATGCTAGCTACTATTTGCGCAATTTATAGAAATTTTAAAAATCCTTCTCTCTCTCCAACTATTAACCTTCGAAATGAAGGTGCGTCTGAAACCAATCAGCCTTCTTCACTTGATTATTCAGCTTCATCAACTTTTTCACATTCAAGTGAAATACAAGTGCCTACACCAAAAAATAAAAATTCGAATTATTATCACTGTGAATTTCGTTCTAAAAAGTTAACTGGAAACCAAACAGAAGATAAAGACTTTCTTCTTAAAGAAACTGGAAATAAAAGACAAAGTCTTCTGCAAGAAATAGAAAATTCTAATAACAGTTTTTTTGGGCGGGTATGGTCAGAGAAATCAAAACGCCAAGTTAAAATTAGTACTCTTACTCTTCTTGAAACAGCAATAAATTCAAATGATAAAAGCCTTCTATTATTAATACCAAACCAGGCATATCAATCATATGGTAAAGAAACCGGGGATATGCAAGATATAATTGAAGCTACCGAATCATATTTTAGACTTCGCTAGATAAATTTGTAAGCTTTTTAACTACAAATCAATCGAACTTATGTATAAACTTAAAAAGTGACTATCTTCAACAATCGTAAAATCGCAAAAAATAATATTTTATAAGCCATTTTAGGCAGGTAAGCTTTACTTATGAGCACATATTAGGTATTTATTTAACCTAATATGATAAGAAAAATAAGACTAACTATAGCTGGCTTAGCGCTATTCAATATGATTTTTGCCCCATTGGGATTTGCAGAAAATTCTCCTGTGGCATATCAACTACAGGGTCTAAATCAAGACCTTAAAAGCCCTGTTCAGGATGGACTAGATCGAAGCCTGCAAACATTAGTACATCCGTCTGCTGAAGATGTCCAGCTTTGGTATCAACACTCGATCTCTGACATCAAACAAGCTTTGGAAGCCTATGGTTATTTCAAGCCAACTATTAGGCATTCATTAAAAAAAATTGATACTCGCTGGAATGCTAATTTTCAAATTTCTGTAGGTCCTCCTTTAAAAATTACGTCATTAAAAATTTCAATCGATGATACAAAGCAAGATCCAAAAATAACAAAATTAATTGCTGACTTTCCATTACATACAGGTGATATCTTTCGCAGTGAAATATACGAGGAAGCAAAACAAAAATTACTTACTAAGGTTGTAGCAGAAGGTTATCTTTCCGCCTTTTTTTCTAAACATACTATTATAATTAACCGCAAAACATACACATCAAAACTTATTCTGAGATTAAATACCGGCCCGCGTTACAATTTTGGCCCTATCAGTTTTCAACAATCTATACTTAATAATCGTTTATTGCAACGCTATATCCCCTTTAAATCGGGTGACCCTTATTCTTCAACGCAACTTTTAAAACTACAGGATAATTTAAATAAAAGCGGATATTTTAGAAACGTATCCATCCCGGATGTGCAAATAAGGAAAGAAAATCAAAATTTGCCCGTTACTTTTGTGTTGACACCACGTTCATCCCAACAATATACAGCAGGAATAGGATATGGTACTGATGTGGGGATTCGTGGAACTTTAGGTTGGGAATCTCGTTATCTTAACAAGGAAGGTCATCGTTTTAGTGTTTTAAGCCAATTATCTAAAATACAAAACAGTCTACAAACAACATACACTATTCCTGGAAAACATCCCAATACTGATAATTATAATATTAATTTTGCAATTGTCACAAAAAAATTATCTCAAGTAACTACTAGCACTCAACAATTAGGATTAGGAAGTATAGGTCAGTGGAAAGGATGGAAACGCAACTTATTTTTAAATTATCAAATTGAACGCTTTAATTATCTAAATCGACCTAAGACTAACTCACATTTACTAACTCCAGGCTTAAATTTATCTTATAGTAAATTTGATAACTCACTTTTTGCACACCATGGTTATCAATTAAATTTCAGATTACAAGGCGCAGATCAAAACATCTTATCAAATACAAGTTTTTTACAAACAGAAATACAGGGAAAGTATATATTAAGTTGGGATAATAAAAGTCGATTAGTATTTCGCGGTGATGTCGGTTATACATTAACCTCTAATCTTGCAAATTTTCCTCCGTCTTTGCTTTTTTATGCTGGAGGAAGTCAAAGCGTACGTGGTTATGCATATCAATCATTAGGTCCTGCACCTTATTTAGTGACAGGAAGCATTGAATATCAACATAAGCTTATTAACAATTTTTATGGTGCTATTTTCTTTGATGCTGGAAACGCCGTTAATAATTTTCCCATTCATTTACAAAAAGGATCGGGTCTTGGCTTGGTTTGGGCATCCCCTTTAGGACCCATGGAAGTTACGGCAGGCAAAGCTTTGGATCTTCCAGGACACCCCGTAAGATTCCAATTTACCATGGGGTTTGATTTCTTATGATAAATAACAAGAAATTACCTTGGATTAGATGGTTGCTAAAAAGTTTATTACTCGTTGTTTTTCTATTAAGTGGTTACTTAATTCTAAACACAGAAAAAGGATTAAAAGCAGTGATTTTATTCGGAAAAGAGTTTCTGCCAGGCCAGCTAACAATAAAAATTATACATGGACGACTTTTAGGCCCAATTCAGTTAAAAGAATTATATTATCAAAATAATAAAATTAATCTTTATATTTCAGAAACGCAGTTCGATTGGCATTGGAACGATTTATTAAAAGGAAAAATTAATTTAGGACCTATCTTCATTGATAAATTAAATCTTTTTGTAAAACAGAAAACTAATCAAAAAAAATTAAACCCCTATCGGCAAAAAACTTTTCGACTTCCTCAAATTTTAAAATATTTAAAATTAAATTCCATTGATATCCATCAGATTAATGTTAAAACTGACGATATAAGCCTATTATTGCAAGGCTCCGTACATCAACAATGGAATATTAATTGGCAAATAAATGTTAAGGATCTCAACAAGTTTATTCCCGAGTCGCAAGGAAAAATAACCTTGCTAGGAAAGATAAGTGGAACATCTTCGTATCCTGAATTTCATATAATTGCACAAAAGACTAATCTACTTTGGTATGATTGGCAGTTCAAACAAATTCAGGCTGCAATAAATATTGATAGTAAAAATAAAAAATGGTTTTTCAATTTAGCTACTATCCAGCTTAATAATAAAATATTTGAACTTGTACCGTTACAATTAAAATTATCTGGATCTTTTTTGCCATTCTCTTTACAAGGGAATTTATCCGAATTTAAACTGGAAAAATTATTTCAAACAACAAAATTTGTTCACATAGTTGTTCCTAATACTCAAATTGCTAGTCATCTATCAAAACATGGATTAGAAACATCCCTCCAAATATCCTCAAATAGTAAAAATCAATTATTTGCTCATTTATTATTACCCAATTATCAAGTACGCTCATTGCCAACATCAAAACAAACTTTGTATGCAAATATTGATATAAGCTTAAAAGATTTAAATTTTTTGACTCATTTAATTACCGATTTAAAAAATACTAAAGGCATTTGCAACGCTCAAATTAAAATTACAGGCTCATTTAATAAGCCATTCATAAATTTAAATTTTAATTTACAGCAGGCCAGTGCAGAAATTCCTGCTTTAGGTCTTAAATTAAAAAATATAAAATATCAGCTGCATACCGATAAGAATAATTTAATCGGTATTGGTCAAATTTATTCAGGAAATGGATTCTTAGACGTTCATTCTACAACCGATTTATTAAAACAAAATTTATCAACATTAATTGATTTGCAAGGAAAAGATGTAACTATAATTCATAATCCAGAATATCAAATTACCGCAACGCCAAAATTAAAAATTCTAGCCAATAGGCAACAAATTGAAACCAATGGCGTTATTTTATTACCAAAAGGCAGCATTAAAATTAATCCTAAAAATAATAACTCAATTGCGTTATCTAACGATATAGTGTTTGTAGGAGATAAGAAAAAATCTGTTACTTCACCTTTTAAATTCAAAAATGATATTAAAATTGAAGTAGGCAATGATATCCAATTGCAATACCAAGGACTTAATACTAAATTAAAAGGTTCACTTACTATAAAACAAGATTTTAATCATCCAATATTGGCGTCAGGGCAACTAAAACTTTTCCCAGGCGAATATAGTTATTATGGCCAAAGCTTAAAATTAAAAACTAATTCTTCATTAAATTTTGCCAATACTCCCATTAGTGATCCCACACTCAATATTACCGCTAGTCGCAATATCTTAATTTTGCCAGTATCCCCCCAGAATACCTCCGTTGATACTCAATCTAAACTAGGCTCTAATAATTTTATTCAATCCTCAATTTTTTCTTCTCAATCAATACCTATTCCATTAGAAATAGGTATACAGCTGAGAGGAACATTACAAGATCCGCATATTATTTTATTCGCTAATCCTTCTAACATCATTAAATCGCAATTAGACATGCTTTCTTATTTAATTACCGGTCAAGCCAGTAATCAGCTAAGTGCCGCTACCACGCAATTATTATTAACTGCTGCTAGCAATTTAGGGAATGAAAAAAGTAATATTGGCCAAATTATAAGTAAAATTCAACAGAAAATGGGCTTAGATCAATTGACTATTGGAAGTAAACCCATTTTTAATCCGACTACTAATAGCTTACAACAAAATACTTCATTGATAGTTGGTAAAAATATTTCACCAAAACTTAACATTTCTTATAGCTTAGGTTTACTGGATCAAATCAGTATTTTAAACATCAATTATATTTTAAACAAAAATTTTTCTTTACAGACTACCAGTAGTAACTTTGCTAACGGCTTAGATCTAATTTATAAATTAGAAAAACAGTGACTATGCTCCTTAGTAATCATTAGCTAAACGATACATTAATATAGCCACTTTCTGCGTTTGTAACGACAAAGACTTAATCTCCAGAATTTCTTTTTCTGAATGAACACCCGTTCCCACTGGACCTAAACCATCTAAATTAGCTTGCGTAATCGATGCAACATACGAAATATCGGCAGCTCTACGTAATGCTGGATCAAGCGCTATAACCGAACCATAGCCCAAGCTAATACTTGCTTCACTATATTTTTGAGTAATTCGATATTGTTAGTAGTCAGGGGCATACTTGGGATTCCTTCCTGAAAATTAACAACCGCCGTAGTAGTCGGTAAATGCTGATTTGCTATCTTCGCAATTTTCTTTTTAGCATTAATCTCTTGTTGTGGAGATATAAAGCGCAGATCTCCTGTCGCCATCGCGGTTTTAGCAATAATATTATCTTTTCCATAAACTTCGCCGCCAAAATAGTTCTTTTTATAATTAATGGAAGCACCTGCCAATATAAGTCCAGGGCTAAAAGATAAACCTTTCTCAGCACTCATTTGTTCTCGCATGGTATTAAGAATGCGAGTTAATTCAAAAATAGCACCATAACCTGCTGATTTTTGAAATATTCCGAATGAATGGATGCCGTTACCTTGTGTATTTATCTGCCTATGGGTAGCTCCACGGCGAGCTATAGTTGCTGTATTGGGAAGCGTACCCCATTCAAAACCTAAGGCAACATCGCTATGCTGGGCTGCAGTAAATAAAGGTTTTCTTGAAATACCGGTTGGTTTCCTTGAATCTTCCTCATCTCCAGTTAATACTACTGTAATATTCATATCACTGAGAACATTCGCATTTTGCAATGATTTTAAGGCATAAAGAATTACCACATCTCCACCCTTATCATCAATAACACCAGGTCCGGTAGCTTTACCTCCGTGACGTTCAAATTTCTGGAATGGACTTTCTTTGGCAAACACTGTATCGAGGTGTCCAATTATTAGTAACCTTTTCCCTTTTGTGCCTGAATGCTCAGCAACTAGAGTTGCTGCACGCTGCATATAACTCGGTTCTTCAACCCAATAGGTTTTAAAACCAAGCTGCTGGAATAATGGTCTTAAAATTTCACCTACTTGATGAACTCCAGCAATATTAGCTGTACCACTATTGATATTGACTAATTTCTCTAATAAAGAAAGTTGTTCTAACTGTTGTTTATCCTGTAAATTTTTATCTGGGTTTCTGTTGGTAATGTTTGAGCGCCTATTATTTATGCAAAAAAAATGTGCACATAAAAAAATGAATAAGAAAACTTTCGTATGACTTAATAATTATAGTCAAATACTTGATGAACCTTATCGATTGAATGAAAAATTTACAAGTTTGTCAATAATTATTTGCGTAGCATTAAGCTGCTTGAATTGGCTTAATTTACTTTTTAATTCATCCAAATTTTCATAACTTTCAAACAGTGTCTTAAGTAATTTTTCATCTGAAAATTCTTCAAAGTAGATTACGTTGCTTAGACCTAGCTTAGCGAAGTATCTTGCGTTGTGAATTTGATCTCCACGGCTAGCTTTTTTCGATAAAGGTAACAAAATATTTGGTTTATTTAATGAGACTAACTCATAAATAGAGGTAGCGCCCGCACGGCTAATTACTAAATCTGCACTGGCAAGAACATCAGCAAATTCATCTTGTAAGTACTCGAATTGTTTATAACTTTTAATTCCCTCAAATGCAGGGTCGAATTTATTTTTACCGCAAATATGAATAACTTGAAATTTTTCTGTTAATGGATTTATTAAACGACGAACACTTTCGTTAACTATACTCGAACCCAAACCACCGCCCATGATTAATAAAACCGGTTTTATTTTTTCGGTAAAACCACAAAATTTTAAGCCTCTTTTAGGATCTCCATATTGCAGCGTGTCGCGAATCGGCATGCCTGTCAGCAATATTTTAGAAGTCCTTTTAACGTATTTAATGGTTTCAGGAAATGTAATACAAATCAATTTTGCAAAAGGAAAACTGAGACGATTAGCTAAGCCAGGAGTTAAATCAGACTCATGAATAACAATCGGAATGCTACTTAATTTAGCAGCAATAACAACAGGCAAAGCAACAAATCCACCTTTAGAAAAAATAATGTCAGGCTTGATTTTTCGACAAATTATGAGGCTTTGTATAATACCCTTCATTAACTGAAAAGGAGTTAATAAATTTTTCCAGGTCCAATATCGATTTAATTTACCAGCCGTAATCGCATAGTAAGGAATTTTTAAAGGCTTAATAAGGGAATGCTCTATACCCTTCTTCGAGCCCACATAAAAGGTATCTACACCTTTATTCTGCAAAGCTGATATCAGAGGCAAGCTGGGTGTAACGTGTCCCGATGAGCCACCACCGGTAAAAATAATCTTAATTTTTTTTGTCATAACACAAAATTAAATCGCTGGATTGGAGTTTAGCTCTAATTTACCCTCAAGATGTACATCATGCGGAGCTTCCGGCGGTAAAATACCCTCATTAGTAAAACGTTCCCATAAGCTAAATAAAAATTGCGAACGTACACCAGAACGTGAATTAATATAATTGAGATCAACATAATATTCAACTTTAAACTCTAACAAAATTTTATCAATTTCTTTAAAATACACTTCTGGTTTAGGATTCGTTAAGATTTTTGGGATTGTTGCTAATACTTCTAAAATAATATCCTTGATTCGTTGAGGATTATCTTTCCTATTGGTTTTAACAGTCACCAAAGCACGAACTACACTATCTCGGTGCGTCCAATTAATAAAATTTTTGCTAAAAATGTCCGCATTAGGCACTAACAATTCCTGACGATCATCGGTTGTCACCGTTATGGAACGAGCTCCAATATGGGATACTTGACCATCATAATTACCTACTGTAACCCAATCACCTACTTTTACAGGTCTTTCCACCAATAGAAAAAGACCCGTAAAAAAGTTATTAAATAAATCTCTTAAACCCAAACCCACACCAAACGAAAAAGCTCCCAAAATAACGCCAATATTACCTAAGGTTAGTCCCAAAATATTTAATCCAACCAAAATTCCAATAGCAATAAGCGTATATTGCGTAAAAATAGCTAAACTATTACGTAAACCAAGATCTTTCGTATGCGCAAATAACCAACGATAAGCAAATTCACGAGACCAATGGGCTATCCAAGTTAAAATCACCCCTAATATCGCTAATTGAACAATTGTAAAGCCAGTCACAATCGCCGTACTAGCTATAACGAATAATTTTTTAGAAAGTAATTTAGAAAGACTTATCTTTAATAAAGGAATACGATCTCCCCAGTCGTAAAGTTCAAATAAGCCCAATATTGATAAAAATAATAATGCTAATTTTAAAATTTGATGAAATGGTTTTAATAAAGATTGACTCCATAACCAACCATTTCTGAAATGGCGAATACATTGTTCGGAGACCCAGCGAATTAATTCGTCTAAAAGACCTCTTAGTAATAGATAAGCAGTTAAGGCGACTAAGAATAAACCTTGATAATGCGCTATAGCCCAAGCCAATTCAACATAACCCACTAATCCTATTAAAGCATTGGTTAATAAACTGAATGGGATTAAGAAACTTAACCATCGAATCACTCTTTTTAAATAAGCATGTTTATTTTCAATATAAGGTTCAAGTAATGTAGGTACAACTTCCCAACCTTTCATTAAGACTAAAGCTACTATAAGAAGAAATAACATAAATAAACGGCCAAACAAATCTTGAACTTCATAATTAACCGGTAATTGATTAACTAAAATTGTCGCTAATGTCACTATACCGCCGATCAATAATGTAGTCCGTAACCGATAATAGAGTTTGACATCATGACCACTTTCGTCAGTGGTATTTTCGAGCAATAAAATATGAGCAAGCTGAATAACAATACTAAATATTAAACAAACAACACCCATGCTAATAATCAAAGAAAATAATTTGATGGATATATTTAATAAAAACAATAATCCAATTAATCCCGCCAACAACATAATCCCGGATAAATGGCGTTGCAGTAATTGCAAAACAACTATTACGGTTTGTGCAGAAAAAAAACCTCTACTACGTTGCTGCAAACGTACTCTATCTACTGCTAAAAATCGTCTTAGTTTTAACCAAGTAGCAAACCATATCAGCACACCCAGTAAGACAATAATCCATTGCCAGCTTGATACTAGTTCTAGCTTGCTGAAAACCGGTTCATAAAGAGCTGCTAATTTATCTATGGTTAATCTAGGGATTTGAAAAATAGTTTGGCCTAAACCGATCCAAGCATTTAAATTCAAACCTGGTAATGTTTGTCTATTAGCTAGCTGTAGTTTTAGTTGTTTTGCTATAAGAACTTGTTCGTCATCTGCATCTTTAGCCAGTTGTTGCATTTTTACAAGCAAATTTTGATAGCCAAGAATAATTTCTCTTAATGGTGCTAATTTTATCTGATCATTCGTAAAAATAAACTCTTTTTGTTGGTGATCTTTATTAATAAAATTCAAATAATTTTGTAGAAATTTAATTTTATTATGAAATAAATCAATTGAAACATTGACCTGCTCACTTAGACTTTCAATTTTATGTTGTAAATTGCTGAGTGTGCTTAAGGATAATTTTTGATTAAACCCAGAAGCTAAGTCTTGTAATTTATTAGATATTCTAGCTGTGTTTAGTTCTGTTTCGAGTAAATTACTTTTTTCTTCGGCTTGAAATATTTTAAATTCTATTTGATCATAAGCGTTATTATTGATAAAACCGGTTATTTCAGCCTTTTTTAATTCTTCGCTCCATTGATTTAGACGTTGCATCCAGTTCTGTTGATCTTGTTGGAGGCGTAGGGTTAATACATCTAAAGATTCTTGGCGTTGAGTTTGCTGTTGTAATTGATAATTTCTTTGTAAATTTTGACGCCATTCTTCCGCAAAATTAATTGTTTGTTGCACAATATCGCGCGAATCTTGTAAAACCCTAACGCGCTTTTGTTGTAAGTTAAATAAATTTCGCCGTTCTTGCAAAGTTTGCTGCAGTTGTGCCTGCTGTTGCTGAACTTCTTGAGAAATAGATAAGCCTGGTGTCGAAATTTCCCACTGATCAATTGCATTTCGAATGGAATCTTGAATCAAATCAGTAGATTGTTGAGTGGTTTTTAAACTTAAGTTAATACTTTCTAAATCAGCTTTTGCCATAGCAATCAATAAATCCAGATGCGCTAGAGATTGTTTGCTAACGACAGGTGAGGCAACTTTCTGTTCGTTACGCAACCCCTGCAGTTTTCTTTTTAGTAATTCACTGCGCATCTGCTCAGCAACCAATTGTTGCTGAGTCAAATTTACTGAAGGGGATTCATTAAGCTCAGCAAAAGCTGGAGAATAAAAACCGACCAATAAAACAATTAAAAAATTAAATAGTTTGTACAAACTATGACCTCAGGGTAAAGGCAAAGGGTGCTCAGTTATGTTTATAACGCCCTTTGCATAGCCGCGCCATTTCATCCAAACATAAACAGGCGCACTACTAAGTAATAATAATGTCCCATAGAATACAGTCTCTTTCCCCGAACCTATGATAACCCAAAAAGAGTAGATTCCCGCTAAAATTGCAATAACTACTGAACCAAATAACTTTCTACCTTTTTTAAAAAGTCCAGGATATTTAAAAAAGATAACCAACTCAGACATCGTAGTTAAAAAATAAGGAATCAGCGAGGCTAAAGTTGCTAATAAGATAATAATTGTAAATTGTTTAACCAAACTATGATTTAAGGTCATCAATAATAGGAAGGAAATTAGAATGCTAGAAATAACTAAACCCGCAACAGGTGTCCCATTTTCTGATTTTTTTAAAAAAATGCTTGGAAAAAGTTTATCCTGAGCTGCCGCTAATGGAATTTGACCTTGAAGTAAAATCCAGCCGTTTAAAGCGCCTAAACAAGAAATGACTGCCCCGATAGCAACTAAAAAACTCCCTGTCGGTCCAAACATGATGCGTGCAGCATCAGCATATGGAGCATTAGACTGCGCAAGTTCTGTTAACGGCATAACCCCCATTACTGCGATACTACTCAACAAATAAACGACTGTCGCTATAGTTACTCCCAAAATAGTCGCTTTAGGAATATTACGATTAGGGTTATCTACATGACCCGCAGGAACTGAAGCAGATTCTAGACCGATAAAAGACCATAAAGTTAAAGTTGCTGCGCCGCTAAATGCACTTAAGTTAGATTTGCCGGATAAATTGAATGCACTCAAAAAATGAGGATGAATATAAAAAATCCCTACTAAAGCAATAAGTAATAAAGGAATCAATTTTAAAATAGTTGTCAATAACTGAAAAATGCCTGCATGCCGAACACCTAGAATATTAATAAAAGTCATTAACCACACCAAACCAATACTAACAAAACAAGACCATAGGGCATTTTTAGCCAAAAGGGGCCAAAAAAAACTTAAGTATCCTGTCAAAGCAACAACTATTGCTGCATTACCTACCCATAGTGCAATCCAATAATTATAAGCCATCTGGAATCCAACAAAATCACCAAATGCCTCTCGACAATAAGCATAAGGTCCTCCAATGAGAGGCATCACATTAGTTAGCTTAGCAAATACTAATGCTATTAACAAAGCACCCACTGCTGTAGCGATCCAAGAGAGCAAACTAATACTGCCATAGGCAGCCAAGGAAGCTGGTAATAAGAAAATTCCTGAACCTATCATATTACCTGTAACTAGAGCAGTTAACATCCACAACCCTAATTTTTGTTGTTTCATTTTTTTGAACATTTTGAATCTAACCTCTGAATTTTGCGCAGAATAAAACGCTATGCCATTATACCCATCTCATATTTTAATGCGAAAAATTTATGTCAAAAATTTCAGGCCTGTATGTAGTAGCTACACCTATAGGTAATCTAGAAGATTTTAGTCCCAGAGCAATAAACACACTACAAAATGTTAATCAAATTGCTGCCGAAGATACTCGCCATAGTCAAAAATTACTTAAACATTTTGGTATTGTCACTTCAGTAATTTCATTACATGAACATAATGAAGCAGTTTCCAGCAAACTTCTTTTAGATTGCCTAAAAAAAAACCAATCTATAGCCTTAATTAGTGATGCAGGAACACCACTTATTAATGATCCAGGTTATCGTTTAGTTAAATTAGCCCACCAACATGGAATTCCAGTTATCCCTATCCCTGGTCCTTGTGCTTTAATAACTGCTTTATGCGCTTCGGGCTTAACGTGTGATAGATTTATTTTTGAAGGATTTTTACCCGGAAAAAGTATCGCTCGACAAAAAAAATTACTAGAATTCTTAAATGAAACGCGAACAAGTATTTTCTATGAAGCACCACACCGTATTCTAGAGTTAATAGATGACATGTTGGCTGTATTTGGACCGAAACGTTACGTAGTTTTAGCTAGAGAATTAACAAAAACTTTTGAAACCATCCATGGCGATAATTTAGAACAATTGAAAATCTGGTTGAATTTAGATAGAAATCAACAAAAAGGAGAATTTGTCGTCCTTGTCGAAGGGGCTGAATATCTAAACCCATATGAAATTGACAAGCAACGAATTTTAGGAATTTTATTAGATGAATTACCGATTAAGCAAGCAACTTCCATAGCTGCTAAAATAACGCATGAGAAAAAAAATAAATTATATGCTTTGGCTTTGGCTATAACGGGTAAATAACATGAATGATAATACTATTGAGGTCTTTCAACGAGGAAGTACAGAAATACTTGTTGTTGATGAGTTAAAAAATAAAATAAAAGAAAATAGGCCTTTACGTATTAAAGCGGGTTTTGACCCAACAGCTCCTGATCTACATCTTGGTCATACTGTGCTTATCAACAAGCTTCGTCAATTACAGGATTTAGGTCATGAAATTGATATTATCATTGGTGATTTTACGGCACTTATTGGCGATCCATCAGGTAAAAATGCAACCCGCCCGCCCTTAAGTGTCGATCAAATTACAGCCAATACCAAAACCTATCAACAGCAATTTAGTAAAATATTAGACCCAAAAAAAACCAACTTGCGTTTTAACTCTGAATGGTTAGGAAAATTATCAGTTACTAACCTAATTAAATTAGCATCATCTTATACTGTAGCTCGAATGCTAGAAAGAGATGACTTTCATCAACGGTATCGCCAGCATCAACCTATTGCAATACATGAATTCCTGTATCCTTTACTTCAGGGCTATGATTCTGTCGTATTAAAAACCGATCTTGAATGTGGTGGTAACGATCAAAAATTTAATTTATTGTTGGGAAGAGAGTTACAGAAACATTTCAAACAAACACCACAGATAATTTTAACCATGCCTTTATTAGAGGGTTTAGATGGCATACAAAAAATGTCTAAATCACTCAATAATTATATTGCTATCGATGAACCGGCAAACGATATGTTCGGAAAAATTATGTCAATTTCTGACGAGTTGATGTGGCGTTATTTTGAATTACTTTCCTTCAAAAAATCTTTACATAATATTAAATCCATGCAGCAAGAAGCTAAATTGGGTTTAGCCAATCCACGTGATTTTAAAATAGAGTTAGCCTTAGAAATTATTGAACGTTTTCACACTAAAGCAGATGCTGAAAAAGCATTCCAGGAATTTCAACAACGATTTAGAGATGGTGCCATTCCTTCACAAATTAAAGAACTGAATATAACCATCCCCGGAGAGAATTTATCAATTGCCAACTTATTAAAGCAAGCGGGATTGGTGACGAGTACCTCAGAGGCATTGCGCTCAATTGAGGCAGGTGCAGTTAAAATTGACTCTTTAAAAATAGAGGATAAGAAGCTATTAATTAAACCAGGCACTAGTCATATTTATCAAGTTGGAAAAAGACGCTTTGCCAAAGTCACTCTCTTAAGTAAATAACATTCAATAATAATGACACTCACAGCAATGGAGTTTTTTTAGAGTGGCGCCCGTAGTGAAGTAACCGAAGTGTATTAACTGAGGATTGGGAATTGAGCAGTAACCCAGGCAAAATTCAAGTGCGATGAGTATATTCTCGACTGGCGCCCGCTGATTCTAGACGTTGTAGGTAGTGTTCCCAATATTCAGCATAATGCTTAGATAATTCATAGAGTGTTTCCCAACTATAGATTCCTGACTGATGATTATCGTCAAAAATTAATCTGATAGCGTAATGACCGATTGATTCTATGTTGGTGATATTTACATTTTTTTTGCCACTGACTAATTTTCCTTCATTATGCCCATGGCCTTTAACTTCCGCAGAAGGTGATAAAACTCTTAAATATTCACAGGGTAATCTAAATTTTTCACCATTATCAAATAGTATTTCTAATATTCGTGTCTTCTGTAGAAGTTTTATATCGGTAGGAATAGAAACCATTGTTATAAAATAAAATGACTGGTATCTTGATCTTGCGCTAATGGTGTTAGATGTTTATCAACATAATTAACATCGATATTTATGTTTTTATGGGTACAATCAGTTGCTTCAAAAGATATCTCCTCCAACAATCTTTCCATCACGGTATATAAACGCCGTGCGCCAATATTCTCAGTTTTTTCATTTAGATCATAGGCAATTTCAGCGATACGTTGAATAGCAAGCTTATCAAAATTTAATTCTAATTCTTCAGTGCCCAGTAAAGCCTGATATTGAACGATTAAAGATGCTTGGGGCTCCACTAAAATACGTTCAAAATCTTTTGCCGTTAATGCCTTTAACTCCACTCGAATTGGCAAACGACCTTGTAGTTCCGGAACTAAATCCGATGGTTTAGATAAATGAAAAGCACCTGCAGCAATAAATAAAATATGATCTGTTCGGACCATGCCATATTTTGTGGAAACAGTACATCCTTCAATTAAAGGCAACAAATCACGCTGTACCCCCTCACGTGAAACATCTGCACCACTCATTTCACCACGACGGCACACTTTATCGATTTCATCGATAAATACTATTCCGTATTGCTCTACCCATTCAATTGCTTTACGCTTCAAATCTTCTTCATCAAGTAACTTACCTGCTTCTTCTTTTTGAATAACAGCTAATGCATCTTTTACCTTCATACGGCGGGTACGAGTACGCGCTGTACCAATATTCTGCAGCATGTTTTGCAATTGATTAGTCATATCTTCCATACCAGGGGGACCCATAATCTCTACCCCGGCTGGTAAAGCCGCTAACTCTACATCTATTTCTTTATCATCTAAAAGTCCTGCTCGTAATTGCTTGCGAAAAACATTCCTCGCTATAGACTTTTCTTTATTTTTAGACTCATCTGCAGCTTCACCTTTTGTTAAACGCGCTGGAGGAACAAAACTGTCAATAATTTTGCTTTCTGCCGCCTCCAGAACTTGAGGATGAAGACGCGTAATTTCCTCTTCACGTAAAAATTTGAATGCGGAATCCACTAAATCTCTAGGAATAGAATCTACATCTCTTCCTATGTAACCTACTTCAGTGAACTTAGTAGCTTCTATTTTTAAAAAAGGACAACCTGTAATTTTGGCCGCACGCCGACCAATCTCAGTCTTACCTACCCCAGAGGGACCGATCATTAGAATATTTTTGGGTGTCACCTCATCTCTTAACTCTGGGTTAAGTAACATACGACGTTTACGATTACGCAAAGCAATCGCAATAGCTCTCTTGGCTTCATTCTGTCCTATAATAAATCGATCAAGTTCTTGCACTATTTGTTTAGGAGTCAAATCAATTTTACTTAAATAATCTACCCCGACAGACATATCTGCGTCATTATTGGTTTGATTAATATCTTCTGAAAAATTAGCGTCTACCATAGTTAGCTCAGAAACTTGATTGGTTTCATCAATAGTTGTATCAATTAAGTCGGATATATTAGTTTTCATTAATAAATAAGTAATTAGTTTATATTAAGGTTATTATTTTTTAGTGGCCACAGATTCAATTTCTTCAATCGTACGTTGATGATTTGTAAACACACATATGTCCGCAGCAATAATTAAACTTTTTTCAACAATAGCACGAGCACTTAATTTAGTATTTTGAAATAATGCCAATGCAGCAGACTGTGCATAAGCCCCTCCCGAACCTATGGCAATTAAATCATGCTCAGGCTCAATTACATCCCCATTCCCACTTAACATAAAAGATTTTTCTTTATCCGCAACTGCTAACATTGCCTCTAAACGCCGTAAAACTCGATCGGAACGCCAATCTTTTGCAAGCTCCACCGAAGCGCGGTCTAAACGTCCATTACATTCTTTTAACTTATTTTCAAACCGTTCTATTAATGTAAATGCGTCGGCTGTTGCGCCTGCAAATCCAACTAATACTTGACCGTCATACAATTTGCGAACCTTACGAGCGTTCCCTTTTAAAACAATCGCATTACCTAAAGTAACCTGACCATCTCCACCAATAACGACTTTATCGTTACGCCGAACTAATAATATTGTTGTACCATGTAATGACTGCACTATTTACTCTTTAAATTGTCGGATGTTGAATCTACCACTATGGTGACTTGGATGACTTTTTTCAAGGTCTGGAGATATTAATCCTCCTCATCTAGGGAATAATTTTAATCAAAATCGCAGCTAATCCCGCTTTATTTAAACGTTTTTTTTCCTCAGTTAGCCTGCCTAAGTTCGAGGGACCAATATAGATTTGGTATATTAGCTTACCATTAACTAAGTTGGCCTTTTTTTGCACGGGAAATCCTTTCAGCAATGCTTGAGCTTGCAACTGTTCTGCATGAGCTCGATCAGTAAAATCACCTAAGACGAGCATATAAACCTCATGATTGAATTGACTCATTTCTTCTTCTAATTGTTTTTTAGCCTCCGCAATAGCTACTTGTTCAGGCGTTGGGCTTAGCATTGCATCTATGGGTCTTTGTTGTCCCGAAGAAGTATGAAGTGTTGTTGTCATATCATTGGATAACGGCATTTCCTTCATTGCAGAATCGACATGTTGTGATAAATTCAAATTGTCTTGAGGCAAAATATTATAGAAATCGAATTTTGGTTCTGGCGATTGAGGCGCTGGGACTTCGATATTTTTTTTATCAGCTATCTTTTCGACAGATTGAATAGCTGTTCTTTTATGAACAGGCTTTAGAAAAAACAAGCCTAAAATAAATAAACCGATTGAAATTCCTAACATTACCCATAGATAACGATTGTTTTTACGTCTAGGAGTTAAATATTTATATTTTGTATATTTTTTTGCATAATCTTTAGCCATTACATTACTTCCAAAGTCTCTACACCTAATAAGCTTAGGCCATTTTTAATTACTTGTGCAGTTGCTGCAATTAAATTTAGTCTCGCATTTCTCAACTTATTATCCTCTATCAAAAAAACAAATGAATTATAATAAACATGAAAGCTTTGCGCTAAATCTCTCAAATAGTGTGCAATAATATGCGGTTCGTAAGAAGTGGCTGCTGATTCTAGTATTTCTAAATAACGATTTAGTAAAACCAACAAATCCTGTTCTTGTATTTCCTTTAATTCTTTAATCGCGGTCATACCTAAAGACTTATCCCAAACCCATTTTTTTGCATTGAGTTGACGCATGACACTACATATTCGCGCGTAAGCATACTGTACGTAATAGACAGGATTAGCATTCGACTGCTCTTTAGCCAGATCAAGATCAAAATCCATATGCTGATCCGCACGTCGTAATACGTAAAAAAAACGTGTTGCATCAGTACCTACTTCTTCTCGAAGCTCTCGTAAAGTAATAAACTCTCCGCTACGAGTAGACATTTGAATTTTTTTATCGCCGCGATAAAGAATAGCAAATTGCACCAATAAGGCTTTTAAACTATCTGATGAAAAACCTAAAGCTTGTATAACCGCACGAATTCTAGGGACATAGCCATGATGATCAGAACCTAATATGTTAATTATTTTTTTAAATTTGCGTTGTTCTAATATACAGAGACGATAGGCCGCATCTGCTGCAAAGTAGGTAGGTTGTCCATTTTCGCGTAACAAAACTCTATCTTTATCATCGCCAAAGTCTGTGGATTTAAACCATAAAGCCCCATTAGCTTCATAGGTTTTTCCACTCGCTGTTAAACGCTTTATAGTTTTATCGACAAAATTGGTCTCAAACAAACTTTTTTCTGAAAACCATTCATCAAAATTTACTCTAAACGCACTAAGATCTTCTTTAATATCGCTTAAAATAGAGTTTAAACCTACTTCAAATATCTTTTCATAATCAACATCTCCTAATAAAATTTTAGCTTTAGTGATAAGACCGTCAATATGCTGTTCCTTATTCCCACCTTGTGGTTCGTCAATAGGGATACCTTTAAATACTAATTCAGCTGCTTTAAAAAAATCCTTACCATGTTGTGAAAAAAGTTGCTCAGCAATCTTATGAACATAGTTTCCTCGATAGGCGTTACTAGGGAAAATAAATTTTTCTCCGCAGATCTCTAAATAACGCAGCCAAACGCTGGTTGCCAAAATATCCATCTGCCTTCCAGCATCGTTGATATAATATTCTGCACAAACTTGATAGCCTACTGCTCTCAATAATCTCACCATAGAGTCGCCATAGGCTGCCCCACGACCATGACCCACGTGCAAAGGACCAGTAGGATTAGCAGAAACAAACTCAACTAAAACAGATTCATTATTGCCTAAATTTGAAATCCCAAATTGATTGGTTTGATTTAAAATCTCTTCGATAACTGGATACCAAAAGGATTTTTTTAAAAAAAAATTAATAAACCCAGGTTTTGCTATTTCAATTTTTTCTAGTTTAGAATTTTCTGAAGAACAATCTATCTTCGATTTTATTTTTTCGGCTAATTGCAGTGGTGATATTTGTAATTTTTTCGCCAAAACTAAAGCAATATTACTTGAAAAATCCCCATGTGATTTTTCTCTGGCATAATCCACTTGGATAGTCAGTGAAGCAGGTAGGGATAATTCGCCCATGCTTAACAAGGCTTTTTTGATTTCTTGTTGCACTATGCGTTTCATAAGGATTAAATCATTAGAAGGTCAAGAAGGGCGAGATTATAGCGCAATACGCTCCAGGAAAAATATAGCCAATAAGCTGATAAACTAAGCCCTTTAGAATATTAAGTCTTATTAATTCAAACGTTTTAACCTTTCCGGCCTAAATGCTCAATCTTTATCTGGCAAATAACCTCCGACAAGGTTAATATTCCATCAAAATAATAATAAGAGCATTAAACCATGAAAGTCTTAGCCTATTGTTTATTTGTCAGTTTGTCCCTTTTTAGTCTTTTTAGCCATGCGCAAGTAACGTCGGATAGTAAACCTATATTAAGCAAGAATATCCCTATTAATGACTTCGATAGTTTAGATATTCAAGGTCCTGTCAATGTTTACATTGATGCAACCCAAACCCATGCTTCCTTACAAATTCTCGGGGACTCGAAAAGAGTCTTTGCTGTCACTTACAGTGAAAAAAACCATATTTTATACCTTGGAACCAAACCCATTTTTCGTCCAGAACCTGGAGAAAGATTAACAATCCGCGTCAATACATCCCCGTCAAAAATAAAACAAATACAATTCAATAGTAATGCGACTCTTTTTGGCAAAGGACTGACTGGGTCTTTATCGCTTCGTGCGCAAGGAAAAGGTCAAATCAATCTTTACACCAATAAGTTAGATCTAAAATCTCTTTATAGTAACGGTAATGAAAGTATTATATTTCATAATTTACTTAGTTCAAACTTAAAAATAGAAACACATAATTCTCATAATATTGTTATTCAAGGTATCGTTTCATTAAATGAGGTCGATTATACCGGAAATGGAAATTTGAAGGTATATTGGGTTAATAGCCCTTACTTAAGAATAGATGCTAACGGTAAAGGAAAAATTAGTTTAGCAGGAGTCGTCAAAACCTTAGATATCAAATTGTCACAAGATACGCAACTATTCGCACAACAATTGCGTGCACATCAAGGATTTGTAAAAACTGAAAAACAAGCTCAAGCAACCGTAAATGTTAGAAATACATTGCGGGCATTTGCAAAAGACAAAAGCGTGATTTATTACTTATCGCCTTTAAATTTTATAAGTAAATATTCAGAAGGAGAAGGCCTAGTACTTAATAAAAATTAATAGGGGTTTCCAATTGCATCATACTGGTCATCAAGCATCCGTTTTTCTGCGTTTCGTTACTCACATTACTGCGTGCATGCTCCGTTACGACCCCAAAAAAACGACGCTTTTTATATCAAAGCACAATTAAAAACATCCTTTAATTAATTTTTTACTAAGATAATCTCAACACGACGATTAAAACTACTTGCTTTAACGTTTCGATTACTCGCAATGAAATCATGTCGCCCGTACCCGATCGTACGCAGACGTTGCGAACCTATTCCGTGCGACCATAAAAAACTTGTTATTACCTCTGCTTGATCCTGTGTAATCGCAGATGCTGTTTGTGGATCATAAAGATCATCGCTATATCCCACCACTTGAATGAGACCATCTCCGTAAGATTTTATGAGCTTAATGGTCTGACTAAGCTGCTGTGCACAATTGACAGTTAATTTCCCATTTGGCCGAAAACAGCCATCACTATAGGCAATAACTCTAAGTCGATCAGCAGCTTGTACTACTTGAATAACAGGAGATGGTAAATCCTTTTTTTTCTTTGTGTTTTTTACTGTTTTTTTCTCTAGGGATGGTTCATCCAATGAATGATTGGAAGCACAACCAGCCATAACAAACATAGCTGAAATTAATAAACAATAAAGCGAGATTGTTTTCATGATTTTCTCATCTTATTTTAATAATAGGACTATTTATTCAGCCCCTTACGTAACCTAGCATAATAAAAGCCATCCGGTCCATGAATTTGGGGAAAAATTTGTCTTCCTACACTACAAGCTACTCCCCATGTTTCGTCTAAGACCTCTTCCTTGGCATCAGCATGGAGCGATAAAAAACGAATTAATACATCGCTATTTTCTTCTGGCAACACCGAACAAGTCACATATAATAAAATACCATTCGGCTTTAATATCTCCCAAAGACTTGATATCAGTTGATATTGTTGTTCAGCTAATTTAACAATATCCTCCTCTCTGCGTAATAATTTAATGTCCGGATGTTTACGAATAACTCCGGTTCCTGAACAAGGAGCATCTAATAATATTCTATCGAATAAGCCTTCCTTCCAAATGCTTTTGAGATTCTGTGCTTTCGCACAGAGCAATTGTACTTTGGTATCTGATAAGCTTAAACGATTCAAATTCTCTTTAACTTTACTTAAACGGATTGCATCAGAATCGACAGCTACACAACTTAGTAGATCAGATTGTGATTCCAAAATATGCGTTGTTTTCCCTCCGGGTGCCGCACAAGCATCTAAAACTGTTTGCCCAGGCTTTAGCAACAATAAAGAAGTAGCCAATTGCGCGGCCGTATCTTGAATAGAAACTTCTCCTTGCATAAAACCAGGTAATTTAATTACTGGACTAGATTCGTCGAGTATAATTCCAGTTGCACTCAATTCACTTAAGTGTCCTGTTATATCCTTATCTTTTAATTTTTGCATGTAATCTTTTCTTGTAATTTTCAAAAAATTAACTCGCAGACTCATAGGAGGCAAATGATTATTGGCAGCTAAAATTGTTTGCCATTCATTGGGCCATGCTTGTTGTAATTTTTTAATTAACCAATCAGGATGAGCAAAATGACTATCTTTAGGTAATTTTTTTAGTAAACTGGCTTTTTGTCGTTGAAATGATCGTAATACCCCATTAATTAAGGGTACCGCCCAAACTTTGTTTAGTTCTCTCGCTCCTTGTACTGTCTCATGAACAGCAGCATGCGGAGATGTCCTTAAATAGTTAAGTTGATAAAGACCTATTAACAATAATGCATAAACATTTTGATCGGCGGCATTAAGAGGTTTTTTTAATAAATAGGCACATAGTTGCCTTAAAGGCGCATACCAACGTATCACTCCATAACATAATTCTTGAATAAATGCTCTATCGCGCGAATTAATGTTGGCATTTAAACCTGCTGACAAAGCATCCTTAAGCGATATTTTTTCTTTTATAACACGAGAAATAATTTGTGCGGCTGTTGCCCGAGAATTAGACATACATTCGATCTAAAATCGCACCTACATGAAATAATTCCGATTTATCATGGATGAAGCTTGAAATCGGTAAGCATCTGCCTCCGGGCCATTGCACTTCTAATAAACGTAATACACCCTTTCCTGTAGCCACATCTATACCTTCTCGGTCAGCTTTTAAGATTAAACCGGGCTTTGCGGAAGTGGTTTCATTAAGTACTTCGGCTTTACAAATACGCAATATAGACTTTCCTAATACTACGCGAGCAATTGGCTTAGGGTGGAAAGCACGCACCATTCTATCTAAATAAATTGCAGGCTTTTCCCAATCTATCTCAGCTTCCGATTTATTAATTTTTTTTGCATAGCTACTTTCTTTTTCATTTTGTGGCTCTGAAGGATACGAACCATTTTCAATGATACTTAAGCTCTCTATCAGTGCTCTAGCACCTAAATCAGCTAGCCGATCTTGTAAAGTTTGATTTGTATCATTGGGCTCGATAGTACAAGAAAATTTCTTTATCATTTCACCTGTATCAAGCCCCTCATCCATCTGCATAATAGTAACGCCGGTTTCTTTGTCACCTTCTAAAATAGCACGTTGAATGGGTGCTGCTCCCCGCCACCGTGGCAATAAGGATGCATGCACGTTGATACATCCAAAACGAGGGATAGTTAATATTGCGGGTGGCAAAATAAGTCCATAAGCCACCACTACCATTAAATCAACATTAAAAGAAGCTAATTTCTTTTGCTCATTAGCATCACGTAAACTAATTGGCTGCTGGACAGGAAGTTTATTCTCTAAAGCCAGTTTTTTAACCGGACTCATTAATAATTTTCGCCCTCTTCCAGCAGGACGATCAGGCTGTGTATAAACAGCACATATCTTATGACTTGAGTTCAACAAAGCTTGTAAACTGGGTAGAGCAAATTCGGGCGTCCCTGCAAAAATAAGTTTCAAGATTTCCCCCTTTTCTTTTTATCTAGTTTTTTAAGTGCCCATTGACGTTTAAGATGAGATAAATGATCTAAAAATAGCTTACCATTCAGATGATCCACTTCATGTTGTATACAATGCGCCAATAAATCCTCAGCTTCTAATGTATATTTTTCCCCAAATCTATCCTGAGCCTCTAGTTTAACCCATAACGCCCGTGGAGCTTTATCATAAACTCCCGGCACAGATAAACAACCTTCTTCCATTAATGCCTCGCCTTTTTTCTCAACAATTACAGGGTTAATTAAACACCAAGTTTTCGATTTATTATTAGAAACGTCAATAACCGCTAGTTTTTTGCTAATAGCAATTTGTGGAGCCGCTAAACCTATGCCCTTAGCGGCATACATCGTCTCAAACATATCGTCAATTAATCGTTGTAAAGCCTCGTCAAAAACCGTAATTGACGTTGTGGACGCACGCAAACGTACATCTGGAAGTTGGATAATAGGATAAATAGCCATAGAATTTTATCTTTTTTTACTCATCAAAATCAAAAGTCATTATGATACTTGTTGGTTGTATTATACTAAATGTGACATCTGACAGTCCAAAGGTCAATTTTCCTTACTTAAAATGCTTAAGTCAATCATCAGCTTTAAGAAATAAAACATCTTTAAGGTCTAAGAATTTTAAAGAGTGACGCTGTACTTTTTTTCTGTATAATTATCAGACAATTTCGCAATCAAGGAGGATCATTGATAAAAGAGAGGTTATAATGCCTAACGATATTGAACAACTTAAACAAGATTTTTTACGTTATATTAATTTTTTACAATTCCTTTCACCAGAAATATTAGTCGATAAAGTATCCTCGATTTCCCAAAATAAACTTTCTAAAATTGAAATCAAGCATAATAATGAGAAAATATTATTTATCGAGACCAAAAACAAAAAATGCCACTTAACCAAAAATGACTTAGGAAAATATGGTCTTAGTGTAGAAGATTTTAGAAAAGGTATCGAAGATATCAAGAGCAAAGATCCAAAAAAAATATTTTCAGCCGCTGTCGAAGAAATTATTATTCTCCATAATAAAAAATTATGCGAAATTTATATCCCCTCTACTATTTTAATTTACACAGAACTTTACGAAAAATTTAAGCTTGCCTATCCAAACACTGATAGATATAGAATTTATCATTTAATAGATGTAACCATAGAGAACTCATTAACTGATAAGTCCAGCTTAACCTATAACTATTTTAAGAGAGCATATCAGGGCTATAAGAATTCTACGGGTTTCGCATCTCTTTTTGGTGGTGAAACCGAAGACCTTAAAATTATTTTTAGTATTACTAAAAAATTAAAATTAAATTTCACTCCTTATCAAAAAAACTATATTGGTTTAATAAATTTAATTGAACAATTCTGTATATGTGACCAAGATAAAGAAGCAGCCGAAACTTTAATTGTTCAATTAAAACATCATACTAATAATTCTTTTTCTATCTTAATTCAAAAATCTTTTCAAAATGAAACTGCTCTTATTAAAGACTTTAAATCTAAAACTCAAGAACTAATAAAAAACTACATTGAAGATCATCCCGGTGAATGTAAAAAACAACGAAGTATCTTAGATCGTATATTATGGTTTATTACAAAAATATTTCCAGAATCAATTTTTCCAAAAGATAAAAGAATGACTTTATTCGGGAAGTATACAAAAATTGGAAGCAAAATTAAAAATCTATCTAATCAAGTAATTGAAAAGACATTAAATCTTGTCTAAAACTAAAACATTAATGCGGAATAAACCAACGTAATAGCTTAGAAACAACGATAATCGTAGTAACTCCAGCTATATATAAGCCGATAAACCATAACCATTGTCGTAAGCGGTTTTTCATATACTCATCAATAATGAATGACTGTTTTTACTTTCCCTCTAAAAACATGGTACGAATAAAGTGTATAAATTAATAATATCGGCAATATAATTGCCGTACCGACTAATATAAATTTTAACGTAGAGGGCGGAGCAGCTGCTTCCCAGACCGGAAGCACATGCGGGATAATATAAGGCCATGCACTAATACAAAATCCGGCATACGATAAAACAAACAAGCCTATCGTTAAAACAAACGGCAGTCTTTCTTTTTTCTTCTGTAGGCAATAAAAATTATAAAATACTATCAATATTGTTAAAATAGGCAAAGAAGACAAATAATAAAAATTTGGGAATGAAAACCAACGGTGCATCACTTGTGGCTCAACAATCGGCGTCCAAATACTCACACTAACTAGAAAAAAAGCAACTAGTAGCAATAAAACTTTAGCTGCTTTAAACATTCTTCCTTGTAAAATGCCATCTGTTTTTATAATGAGCCAGGTTGCTCCTAATAATGCATACCCGCAAATCACGGCAACCCCTGTAAAAAAGGGTGTGAACCAATGATATGCCGAATGTGATAAAGGTAGATGATTACCATATCCTTTTACAAACGTGCCTAAAATGATACCTTGAATAAAAGCAGCTAATATTGAACCAACTGCAAAAGCTATATCCCAAATAAACTGACTTTTATGCGCTTTAAAACGAAATTCAAAAGCCACTCCACGAAAAATTAGTGCGACTAATAAAATCATTATCGGCATATATAAAGTAGGCAATAAAATAGCATATGCCATTGGAAATGCAGCATATAATGCCGCCGCACCAAATACCAACCAAGTTTCATTTCCATCCCAGACAGGCACAACACTGCTCATCATAATATCGCGATATTCACTCTGTTTAATCCACGGAAATAAAATGCCTACACCCAGGTCAAAGCCATCCAGCAAAACATACATCATGATAATTAGAGAGATTATCGTTGCCCACGTAAGAATTAAAAGCATTTATTTACCCTCTGACGCTAAATATTTAAAGGGTGTTTCCGTTATCACTTCTGCAACTGTTTCATCTAATACTGGAGGAGTAGGTCCTTTACGAAATAATTTAAAAAGATAAAATAAATAAAAACTAAATATCATCCCATAAACAGTAATTAATAATGCCAAGGAAATGATAACCTGATGGAGAGGGACGATAGATGCACCCTTGGAGGTGCTGATTAAGCTATATACTATCCATGGTTGTCTTCCAGATTCTGCTGTAATCCAACCGGCAATGGTGCTCAAAAACCCTAAGGGGGCTATCCATATACATAAACGATAAAGTCTATTGGAGTTATACAATTTTCCACGCCATCTCTGCCATAGCGCAAACAGTGCAACAAAAAAGAATAAAAAACCTATTCCTACCATTACTCGGAACATCCAAAACGTAGCACCTACCACTGGTCTATCTACACGTGGGACACTTTTTAGACCTATCAATTTACCATCCCAATGGTGCGTATTAATTAAGCTTGCAAGTTTTGGGATGCATATTTCGTAATAATTTTTTTCTTGTTTACTATTTGGTATCGCAAATAATATTAAGGGAGCGCCCTTTTGAGTTTTCCAATTAGCTTCTATTGCTGCGGTTTTTAGTGGTTGATACTCGAAAACTTTTAAGCCAACCATATCACCTAACAATATTTGAACTGGAGCTATCATCATACCTGCGGCAAACACAAATGAAAAACAAGGTTTAGCAATATCAAGATCTCTTTTCCTTAATAAATACCAAGCTGAAACTCCTGCAATAGCAAAACAAGTGGTTAATAATGACGCCATAACCATGTGCAGAAAACGAGGAATAGCTGAAGGATTAAATACTACCGCCCACCAACTATCTACAACATATTTTCCAGCTTGAATGTGAAAACCAGCAGGCGTTTGCATCCAAGAGTTTGCAGATAGAATGCCTAAAGCAGAAAATAGCGTTCCTAAGGTTACTAGCAAAGTCGCTAAATAATGCAATCTTGGACCCACTTTATCCCAACCAAATAACATTACCCCTAGAAATCCAGCTTCCAGGAAAAATGCAGAAATTACTTCATAGACAAAAAGTGCTCCTATGACTCCTCCAGCAGTACTAATAAAAGGCCCGAAATTAGTCCCTAATTCATAGGCCAAAACAATACCTGACACGACACCCATACCAAAGGTAAGTGCAAAAATCTTGGTCCAAAATTGGCAAATCCTTAAATAAATAGAATTCCCAGTTTTTAACCAAATTCCTTCCATTACCGATAAAAAAACAGCTAGGCCAATATTGAAAGTAGGAAACAAAATATGAAAACCAATCGTAAAATCCGAATTGAATGCGGGAAAGAAGTGTAGTATCGATAATCATAGCGCACTTAATTAACGGAAAAATTGCTAGGTAGTATACTCCACTTTCTGAAAAACGAATCCTGTTGATTAATTAATGTATTAAATATTTATACGTTGAAATATTCTAAGGGGAATAATATTCAACCAACGAGTAATAAAAAGGAAAATAAAAATCAGTTTAAGTTTATGTTTACATATTAAATCGTCAATCACTGATAAAAGACAAACTATAAACAAGATTATAATGAATGGTTGTGAAAATATTTGCGGTCACAGCTCGAAAACTTCTTGGAAAAATTTAATAAATGCTCTAGCATAGAAGCTTGCCTATTTTTCCATTAAAATAAGCGCTGTCCTGAATCTCATAGTCTTTAATAAGGAAGTTGCAATTGAGTACTCACGATCCTTTACGTCTATTTTTTGCTGTTGAACTTAATTCAGAACTACGTCAAGCCTTATCTCAACTTATTGATGAACTGAAGCAAGAACCTTGGGGGCACCGCGTTAGATGGGTACACCCAGAAAATTTACACGTAACCTTACGTTTTTTAGGCACTACTAATCCTGAAAAAATTTCAGAATTAGCTAAACATGCCCACAATGCTATCAATAAGATTCGACCTTTTCCCCTTCAATTACATAATATTCGTTTTTTTCCATCTCCAACGGCGCCACGCGCCATAGCTGCGGATATTATTCCTACTTCGGAACTATTTGAGCTTGCTAATGCACTAGAAGAGGTTGCTTCAAACTTGGGTTTCACTCCCGAAACCAAACCTTATTTACCTCATTTAACTTTAGGTCGGATTATTCATCATCATGCCCCCAATCTACGCGAAGAGTTAAATTTAAATACTAGTCCTATGATAGTCAAAGAAATTGTCCTATTTAATAGTAAAAAAACTGAATACAGCCAAAGTTATACACCGCTTGAGTATATTTCATTACAAAAATCTGAAATATATAGTAAAACAGAAGCTTAAAATTTAAAGGGGGTATTAAGTGATTTAAAACTAGGAATAAAATGAGAAAGAATTTTGCTTTTTATCGCAAAGATTAATTACCTTCCTTCTGAAAAAATAATGGCGGAGAGGGTGGGATTCGAACCCACGTGGGACTTTAAATCCCCATCCGATTTCGAGTCGGCGCCATTATGGCCGCTTTGGTACCTCTCCAATAAGTTTTCATTATACTCTTCGCACTTGAATTTTTGTTATGTTGCCGCTCAATTCACAATACTCATGAATAATATATACACTCCAATTGCTTCATTTTCACTACGCTTTGCCAAAAAGCCAATTGAATATAAATAATTTTTTCAGATCCATTTAACGTAATTAAGCTCAGGAAAACTTACTGAATTATATAAAAATCATAGAGTTTGAATTAATTAGTTGGCGGGAGTAAGTCAGGTAATTGCTTAGGTCTACAACCAACATCCGGGGGAATAATATATCTCTCTTCCCTAGAAATCTGTAAACCTGCTGGTACTTTCAACAAAGTTAACTCTTGACTATTTAAATATTGTGAACGTTGTGTTTTTATATACTTATTAACTGAAGAACAAGCTGCTAAGTTTACAGTAAAAATAATTAATATTAAACAAAATGGCATCGTTTTCATTTTAAGATAGTGCCTCTAATAAATCGATAACATGCTTTAAATTAGCTTGGCATCCTGCTGACAATGTTGTCAAAGGTAGACGCAAAGCCGATGATGAAATTAAGCCCCTTTCAGCCGCTAACCATTTAACAGGGATAGGGTTAGTTTCAATAAATAAGCCTTGATACAATGGACGAAGCTGCTGATCCATTTTATCGGCTGCTTCCCAATCTTCCTTCTTGGACAATTCATAAAGATTATGCATATATTGCGGCACAAGATTTGCTGCTACAGAAATGACCCCTTTACCGCCTAAACGCATAATTTCTAAAGCAGTATTATCATCACCACTATAAACATCTATGTTTTTACCACATAATTCTAAAATATTTTTTACTCGCTCAGGTTGACCTTCTTTTATACCCACAATATTCGCAATACCCGCCAATTTAGCCACAGTCTCAGGTAGTAAATCACATCCTGTACGTTTAGGTATATTGTATAAAATTTGAGGAATAGGGACTTTATCTGCTATCAATCGATAATGTTGGTAAAGCCCTTCTTGTGTAGGAAGATTGTAATAGGGAGTGACTAATAGACATGCATCTACGCCTATTTCCATAGCTACTTTTGTTTGCTCAATGGTCTTATGAGTAGACTGTGTTCCTGTGCTGGCTATAACAGGTATACGGCGATGAGTTTGTTCGACGACAGTTTTTATGACATTATTTTTCTCTTCGATATTAAGCGTAGACGCTTCTCCGGTGGTTCCTATAACGACGATAGCGTCCGTACGTTGCGCAATATGCCAATCAACTAGCTTGCGTAAACAAACATAATCAACATCTCCATTTTCTCGCATAGGTGTTATCAGTGCGACTATACTGCCATGAAACATATTTTCATTCCTCTTATTATCAAGATTACATATTCTTCGCACTTGAATTTTTGCCTGTGCTGCCACTCAATTCACAATCCACATCATAGAATCCCGATTGTTGCATGGGCACAGCACTTGCAAAAATTCTCATTGCTGTGAATATAGCCTGCTCGTACTTGAAAAAGATGGCTTTTTGGATTGTCGGTGAGCAGTATATATAAAACAAAACGAAATTTAAAACCCTTCCTCAAAGAGCAGAAGTATAGAGGATATAAGCCGTCTATACTACTGGTAGAAATGGTAGATAACCAAGTTAGTTCCAGTGTAAGATAGCCTTGAAATTTAGCTAGCTTATCATCTAAATATAGAAGAACTTCTTTTAATAAGGATTTTGAAATTAAGTTGAGTAAAAATCTATGAAAAGATTGCAATAAAAAATTTAGGATTAGTTAAAAATTTAGAATGTAAAAGATAGGATTTAAATTATGTCTATTTTTGAGCATACATCACAATTAATGCCACTAAGAAATTGGCTAAAAGAGTCTTGTTTACTACCAAACTCAAGTTTTGAGCTCGAACCGTTAATTAATGATGGTAGCTTTAGGAAATACTTTCGATTGCGATTAGGTAACTTAAGCCATATTGTCATGGTTGCTCCCCCGGATAAAGAAAATATAATTGCTTTTATTGCAATTGCGAAAGATTTTGCACGTCAAGGCATTTACACACCTGAAATACTTGCTTATAGCCTTGAACAAGGATTTATGTTGTTAAGTGACCTAGGGAATGACTTATATCTTAATATTTTAAACCAAAATACTGTCGATGATTTATATGATCGAGCGCTTTCAGTTATTTATCAAATTCAGGTTTGCAATCCTAAATTTCCTGACAATAAGCCCTTAGATTTGTTTAATGAAGAATTTATACGCCTTGAATTAGGAATATTTATTGATTGGTTTCTGAATAAACATCTAGAACTGACAATAACCGATGAGATTGACAAGGTACTTGAAAATACTTTTAAAGTACTTATTAACTCTGCTCTTGAACAACCACAGGTCTGCGTTCATCGCGATTACCATTCACGGAATCTACTTTTATTAGAAAATAAAAATGTAGGAGTTTTGGATTTTCAAGATGCTGTTTATGGACCTATTACTTACGATGCCGCTTCATTATTGCGCGATGCCTATATTGATTGGCCTAAAGAGCAAGTCCATAAATGGGTACTGAAATTTTATGATATGATCCACATAAGTCATCAATACACTGAAGAAAAATTTGTTCGCTGGTTTGATCTAATAAGCCTACAACGTCATCTAAAGATACTTGGTATTTTTGCACGACTTAATTATCGTGATGATAAACCACATTATCTCCCGATGATTGCGCGGGTATTAAATTATATCAGCAAAACTTGTGAGGATTACGGTGAACTTTCTCATTTTAAAGAAATGTTACAAACAAAAATTCAACCGAAACTTTATGAGAAAGAAAAAAAATGAAAGCGATGATACTTGCTGCTGGCCGTGGTCTACGTTTACGTCCTTTAACAGATAAAACACCTAAACCTTTAATATTAGTTGCTAATCAACCATTAATTGTACATCAAGTGTTAAAATTAGCAAAAATCGGCATTAAAGAAATAATTATTAATGTCTCTTATCAAGCTAAACAAATTATAGATGCGCTAGGGGATGGTCGAGCTTACGGGGTTAAAATTGATTATTCTTTTGAACCTTCTGCTCTTGAAACAGGAGGAGGAATTCTCCAAGCACTACCCATTTTAGGATCTGATCCATTTATTGTCATAAGCGCTGACATCTGGACAGATTTTTCGTTGGAAGGTTTATTATCTTACTCATTAAATTCGATGGCATTAGCTCATCTTATCTTAGTAGACAATCCGAGCTTTCATCCTCAAGGTGATTTTAATCTCACCAAAACTGGTTTATTAAACTTAGACGACACCTCGAATAAATTTACTTTTGCGAGTCTTGGAATTTACCATCCTGATTTATTTCAAGGTAAATCGGGTGCATTCCCGCTATCATCACTACTTTACGAATATATTGCTGAAAAGAAAATAACTGGCGAGTATTATAATGGCATATGGTTTAACATTGGAACGCCCACTGAGTTGGAACGACTCGACGAATATCTGAAACAGAAAAAGTAAACAGCAATAAACTCATTGCAATTGAATTTTTGCCAAGCCGCCGCGATAATGGAGTAATCGGGTGTATTAAGCGGGGATGCGAGTCGAGCGGCAACACAGAGAAAATTTAAAGTGCAGAGAGTATATGCAAAATTCAATTATCAGTTTTATCGGTGCCGGCAATATGGCAAGTAGCCTTATCAAAGGGTTATTAAAAGAAAAATATCTTTCAAAAAATATTTGGGCGGCAAATAATAATATAGAGCAATTGAATAAGTTAAAAAATCTAAATATTAATTTGACCACCGACAATCGTTATGCTGTACAAATGGCAAATATTGTTGTTTTAGCTGTAAAACCACAAATATTAAAAACTGTCGTTATTGAAATCGCAGATCTAATTCAAGAAAAAAAATCTCTGACCATTTCACTTGCAGTGGGGATAAACCTAGAAAACATAGCGCTTTATCTTTCAAACCAGTCCTTAGCCATTATACGTTGCATGCCTAATACGCCTGCATTAATAGGTTATGGAGCGACTGGTTTATTTGCAAATCAGAATTGCTCAAGCTCTCAAAAAAACGCAGCTGAAAGCATCTTTCGTAGTGTCGGAACCATTGTGTGGTTACCTAAAGAAGAACAAATCGATGTGGTAGCCGCTTTATCAGGAAGCGGTCCAGCATACTTCTTCTTTTTTATGGAAGCTTTAGAAAAAGCAGCTGTTGAATTAGGTTTATCTAAAGAAAATGCTAATTCGCTCACCTTACAAACTGCTTTAGGATCCGCTCGGATGGCCTTCGATGGTAAAAAATCATTAGCTGAGTTAAGACAACAGGTAACTTCACCAGGTGGGACAACTGAACGGGCTTTAAAAAGTTTAAACAATAATCATTTTGCCGATATTATAAAAAAAGCGCTTAAAGAAGCGAAAAATCGTGCAGAAGAGATTGCTAAGAATCTTAAGTAAAAAAACCCTAATTTATATTCAATAATTTTAGTATTATAAATCTAACGATAAATTTTTGATGAAACATGAAGCTATCCCCCCAAATCTGTGACCAACTTTTCCCTGAACAACCAGTTGAGAAAATAAGCCATTTAGCTAGTGGAAGAATGGGTAGCGTTTACAAAATTACTCTCAATAATGGAGAAGTTCTTTGCGTTAAAATTTTAACCTTGTAACCACCCCACTAGACTACAAGATTTCAACGGTTGGAAACTGGCGTACGGGCATTTAGATTTTAATTTTAAAACTGCTGAGGATAATGAGTTTTTTTATTTCACGACTCCTTATTTTGAAGGTCAGCTATTTCATTATGCAACCGAGTATAATCTGAAATTAAGATTTGAAATTATTCAGAGTTTAATTAAAGCTATCACTGATATTCACAAAAAAGGGCTTATTCATCGAGATTTAACATGTAATAATATCATTCTTGACAAAGAGGAAAAAAATAAAGTATACATCGTTGATTTTGGTAGAAGTGTAAATGCTTTTAATTTGTATACTTCCAGCTCAGATACAGATTATATCAATAATTTACAATTACCTGGGCAAAGCACCACAACATCTAACATAAGAAGAATTTTTCAACCTTATACTGCACCAGAACTTTTTTGGAAACATTATAATAATAATTCTGCAATTGGATTTCGAGTCGATTATTATTCCATTGCTCAGCTATTCAGATTTTTAATTCCAGAATATTCTTACCTTGCAGATGAAATTATTCATACAGAAGGGATAGATTGTAATGCAGCTTTTGCAGAATTTTCGGATCAAATAGATGATACTCTTACAAAAAATGAAAATAATCAAAAATTTAATGAGTCTAATAACTCTTATTGCAAAGAGCTTAGAGCTGAATATAAAAGAATAATTTTTTTTGTTAGAGAGATTCTTCATCGATTATTCAGTCTAACTTTTCAATCTCCTGACTCAAGCCCTAAAAAAAATAGCTGCAATAAACATAAAACGTCAGTTTTTTTAAATTAGACAAACCAAACCCGCTAGATATTAACTTTGAAAGTTCTTTACCCAGAAACACTATGCTGAATAGATAACCGGTCCCGCATTTCGAATAGCTAGGCTTACATCGAATTGCTTAAAGTTATTAATGAATTTATCGATTAACTCGTGCGCCTTAAGATCATAATCCTTTGGATTCTTCCAAGTCTTTTTTGGATTTAATAAATCACTCTCTATACCTGATAAATGCTTAGGAATAGAAAAATTAAAGCCTGGCAACAATTCTGACTCAGCTTTACTTACTTCATCAGTCAAAATACCTTTAACAACGGCGCGTGTTACAGGAATAGAAAAACGTTGCCCTCCATCTCCGTAGGCGCCGCCCGTCCAACCCGTATTAACAAGGTACACTTTGGCATGACTCGTTTTTAAACGCTTAATTAATAGTTCGGCATAGATCTTTGCTGGCCGCGGGAAAAAAGGTGCACCAAAACAAGTACTAAATGTGGTCTTAATGGGCTCAGTTTGACCTACCTCAGTACTACCCACCAATGCAGTATATCCACTTAAAAAATAATATGCCGCTTGTTCATGATTTAAACACGCAACCGGTGGTAATACGCCAAATAAATCACAACACAAGAAAATAACTGCATCCGGCAAGCGATCAACGCGATTTGCTCGAAAACGAGATTCAATAAAATCTAGTGGATAGGCGACACGAGTATTTTGGGTTAGCGTTGCATCTTTGTAATCCGGTTCTAAAGTTTCTGGATTTAATACTACATTTTCCATTACTGCGCCATGGCGTATAGCATTCCATATTAAAGGTTCACGTTCTTTAGAGAGATCAATGCATTTAGCATAACAACCACCTTCAAAATTAAAAACACCGGTTTCACTCCAGCCATGTTCATCATCTCCTATCAAAAACCGATCTGGATCGGCAGATAAGGTGGTTTTACCTGTCCCAGATAATCCAAAAAACAAAGCAACATCACCCTCTTTCCCTACATTAGCTGAACAATGCATAGGTAAAACATCTACTGCGGGCAGCAAATAATTCATTACTGAAAACATTGCTTTTTTGATTTCACCCGCATACTGATGTCCACATAACAAAACTTTACGATCGGTAAGATGGATAACTAAAGTTGCATCGCTATTAACTCCATCCCGCTGCGGATCTGTTTTCAACCCTGGAAGACTTAATATCGTCCATTCTGCTTTACCGACTTTTCCATAAAAATAACTTTGACGAATAAAAAGTTGTCGCGCAAATAAATTATGCCAAGCATATTCAGTAATTACTTTGACGGGTAAATAATAGGTTGGGTCAGCTCCAACTTGAAGATTAGAAATAAATAGATCTACTTCTTTGGCATATTGTTCAGCACGTTGCCATAACATTTGAAAGCGATCTTCTGATAATGCTTGATTAACTGAATCCCAATCAATGTCTTTTTCACTATTAGGCTCAGCGACAATAAATTTATCTTTAGGTGAGCGGCCCGTTCGTTTGCCTGTAGTCACTGAAAAAGCGCCATTAGCTGCGATCAGACCTTCTTTACGTTCTATAGCGTGGTTAATTAATTCTTCACTAGATAAATCAATAAAGATCTTAGACGAATTTTTGGATTGAACGGCCGGCATAGCCAATTCTCCTTAACTTAATACCAGTCGGCATGTTAACACAGTTAAAATTGCAATAACATTCCAAAAAAACCTTTTATATTAAGCCCTCATTCCTATAGACAAAACTATTTCGTGATTCAGATGACTCAGTCTGAGCGAAAAAAGAATTTTTTTCAGGAGGAATGAAGGGAGGCAAATTAACTTCAAATATTAAATAATTATTAATATTATAAGTCTCGATAACTATTTAGCATAAACTCGTTCAGTTTATTTTTAAACTAAGGCATAAATTCTTTAATATATTTTTGATTAAAATCAAAATAATTATCCCAAAATCCTCTAACATAAGTAAATAGAACTCTTAAATGGTAAAATAACTTGAATTAATTGTATTTGGTTAGCACAATAACATTAAGTTAAAATTAAACATTATTATGACTCCAGCAAAACCACGTTTACTTACCGGCGATACACCTACAGGGAAGCTCCATCTTGGTCATTGGCTAGGCTCCCTAGCTTTGCGAGTGACCTTACAAAAAAGCTATGATTGTTACTTTATTATCGCGAATATTCATGCATTTACTACGCGTGCGGACTTTCCTGAAGAAATTCGGCAGAATACTTTAGAGATTGCGTTAGATTATCTCGCTGCCGGCATCGACCCTAAACAAAGTCATATTTTTGTTCAATCGGAAATTCCTGCCATCGCTGAACTTACCTGTTTTTTTAGTATGCTGATTTCTTTTCCTAGAGTCATGCGTAACCCAACTATTAAAGATGAAATTCGCCAAAAAAATCTTGGCGATAATTATCCTTTTGGTTTTTTATTGTACCCAGTCGGTCAGGTGGCAGATATACTTAGTTTTCGCCCTGAAATTGTACCTGTTGGGGAAGATCAAATTGCTCACTTAGAGTTAGCACGCGAATGCGCACGTCGCTTTAACCAAATTTATTGCGGAGTTGATCCACAAACAAAAGATGAAGATTATGTTTCCAGCGGAGGATTATTTCCTATTGTCCAACCGAAACTTAGCCCAGTGCGTCGTTTAATTGGAACTGGACCACCCAATGCTGATGGGATATTACCCAAAATGAGTAAATCTTTAAATAATGCTATTTACCTAAGCGATGATCCGGACATGATCAAGAAAAAAGTAATGGGCATGTATACCGATCCACACCGATTAAGGGCGACAGACCCGGGGACTATAGAAAATAATCCTTTATGGATATTTCATGACATATTTAATCCGGATAAAGAATGGGTTATTGAAGCGAAAGATAAATACCGTAAAGGGCAAATTAAAGATGTTGAATGTAAACAGCAGTTAATCGATATATTGGTTGGAATAACGCAACCGATGCGTGAACGTCGAAAAATCTATGAAAAAGACTTAGGCGAGGTTTTACAGATTTTAAAGCAAGGAACGGAGCATGCCAATAAAATTGCTGAAGATACTTTGGATAAAGCTAAAACATTTATGAAACAAGATTACTTTAAACGTATTCTTAAATTTAAGAAAGAATAGTATAGATTTTTAAGTCACGGGCAAGGTCACTCCTCTCTGACCTTGATACTTACCTTGACGATCCCGATAAGAAACTTGGCAAACCTCATCAGATTCCAAAAATAACATCTGTGCCACACCTTCATTAGCATATATTTTAGCAGGTAAAGGCGTCGTATTGGAAAACTCCAAGGTAACTTGACCTTCCCACTCGGGTTCTAATGGAGTGACATTCACAATAATTCCACAACGTGCATAAGTTGATTTACCGACACAAATGGTAAGAATATTTCGTGGAATCCGAAAATATTCAACCGTATGCGCTAAAGCAAATGAATTCGGAGGAATAATACACACATCATTTTTTATATCGACAAAACTTCCCTTAGAAAAACTTTTAGGATCAACAATAGCAGAATTGATATTCGTAAAAACACGAAACTCATTAGCACAACGTACATCATATCCATAGCTAGAAACGCCATAAGAAATGATCCGCCCAGTCGCCGTTTGACGCACCTGTTTCGATTCAAACGGAGCTATCATATTGTAATCTTTTGCCATGCGGCAAATCCATGCATCAGATTTAATGGACATAATTTTTTCCTCAAATACTCTTTGCATTTGAATTTATTTCTACTGTAGCTCCATTCGCAATCATGATGGCTATCATATTATATTGCTTAAGGACGCTGCACTTGCACAAAACTCAATTGTTGTGAGTATACTATTTTTTCTCTATGACAATTTTCGGAAACCGATAAGCTGCCTTTGATTGACTTAGCTGTTCAACTATTCTATTGGCTATTTCTCGATAGACATCAGCAATTGCACTGTGTGGTTCTGCAATAAAAATAGGTCTGCCCGAATCGGCTTGTTTACGAATCCGGCTGTCTAACGGTAAAACACCTAATAAATTAATATTGTACTCTTTGGCAATTCGTTCCCCACCACCATCACCAAAAATAGGTTCCTCATGACCACATTGCCTACAAACATGCATACACATATTCTCAACTACACCCAATAAAGGCACTTTAACTTTATTAAACATTCCTATCGCTTTACGTACATCCAACAAAGCAATATCTTGAGGAGTCGTTATAATCACTGCTCCGGCGAGAGGGATTTTTTGTGTGAGGGTCAATTGGATATCGCCAGTACCCGGCGGTAAATCGACGATTAAATAATCCAAATTATCCCAATGTGTATCATTTAACAATTGCTGTAAAGCACCTGTTGCCATCGGTCCGCGCCATATCATAGGCGTATTAACATCAATTAAATAACCTATAGACATAGATTGTAAGCCATAAGCATATACAGGCTCTAAGGTTTTACCATCTTTGCTAGTTGGCTTCTCACTGACACCTAACATCTGAGGTTGATTAGGGCCATAGATATCTGCATCTAAGATTCCAACTTTAACACTTTTTTTCTCTGCGAGTGCCAATGCTAGATTTACAGCAGTTGTTGATTTGCCAACACCCCCTTTTCCGGAGGCAACTGCAATTATATATTTGACTCGATCAGTAAGTTTTAACATAGGGGTATTTCAAATTATAACTTGACGCCACTCCTCGCAAAAAGGCAGAATCTATGAATCAATAATACGCAAAAGTTAAGTATGCAGCAAACACCTCGTAAATTATTAGTTACTATCGCACTACCTTATGCTAATGGCTCCCTACATATCGGCCATTTGTTAGAACATATTCAAGGGGATATTTGGGTACGTTTTCAAAAAATGTTAGAGCGCGATTGTATTTTCATCTCTGGTGAAGATGCGCATGGGACTCCCGTGATGTTAGCAGCTCAACATCGCGGAATCAGCCCTGATACATTAGTAACTCAAATTGCCGAAGAACATCAACGTGATCTTTCTGAGTTTTATATTGATTTTGATAAGTTTTACACAACTCATTCACCAGAAACTGAAGAGTTAATAACACTTATTTATCAAAGAATGAAAAATAAAGGAGATGTGTACAGCAAAACCATCCAACAAGCTTATGATCCTAAAGCACAAATGTTTTTACCGGATCGTTATGTGAAAGGTATCTGTCCTTGTTGCAAAACTCCAGGTCAATATGGTGATAATTGTGAAGTATGCAGTTCTACCTATTCGCCTTTGGACCTTATTGATCCTAAATCGACAATTACAGGTGCTACGCCAGTAGCAAAAACCTCAGAACATTATTTTTTTCAACTTTCTAATTACACCAAATTCTTGCATAACTGGATAACACATGGCCATCATCTTGCCGAAGAAATAAGCAATAAGCTTTTAGAATGGTTTAAAGAAGGTTTGCATGATCTAGATATTTCACGTGATGCACCTTATTTTGGTTTTAAAATTCCGGGAACGGAGAATAAATTTTTTTATGTATGGATCGATGCACCTATCGGTTATATGGCAGCCTTTAAAAATCTTTGCTTGCACCGAAAGGATTTAAATTTTGATGAATATTGGTCCCCTGCCACTAATACCGAGTTGTATCATTTTATTGGTAAGGATATCATTAATTTTCATGCTATCTTTTGGCCAGCTATTTTAAAAAGTGCAGATTTTCGTACACCAACAGCAATTTTTGCCCATGGTTATGTGACTGTTAATGGTCAAAAAATGTCAAAATCCCGCGGAACCTACATTTCCGCACGGCACTATCTTAATCATTTGGATCCCGAATATTTACGTTATTATTTTGCTTCCAAACTAAGTCACAAAACAGAAGATATTGATTTTAATTGGCATGATTTTATCCAAAAAATTAATTCGGATTTAATCGGTAAGCTAGTCAATATTGCCAGTCGTTGTGCGAGTTTTATTAATAAAAAATTTGCTAATAAACTATCAGCAAATTTATTAATGCCTAATCTAACTCTAGAGTTTATCAATAAAGGTGATGAAATTGCAGCTTATTATGAAAGCCGAGATTACAACCGAGCAATGAAAAGCATTATGGAATTAGCGGATCAAGCTAATCAAATGATTGATGCTGAGAAACCTTGGCTCTTGATTAAAAATTCTGATTCAATTCAACGAGCTCATGAGGTATGCAGCTTAGGTTTAAATCTTTTTAGAATTTTAATGATTTATTTAAAACCGGTATTACCTATCACAGCGGGGAAAACAGAAAAATTTCTAAATATTCCTGCAATGACTTGGGGTCAAAGACAAAATACCTTATTGGATCATACTATTAATACTTTTGAGCCACTATTACAGCGTATCCCTGAAGAAATTATCCAGAATATGCAGAAAACAGATTCTATCGCTAGCAATTAAGCTAGTTATTGTTTATCTTATCTAAAAATGAAATCGAAAAAAACATCTATTTTAGCAAGAGATTTTACACCTCTGGTTATCGAGATCGATGCTTTACTTCCACAGACGCAATGTGGCCAGTGTAGTTATTCTGGTTGCCTCCCTTATGCTCAAGCTATTGCAGAAGATAAAGCAGAAATAAATCGTTGCCCACCGGGAGGTATAAAAACGCTGCAAAGTTTAGCAAAATTGTTAGAAAAAAATTCTGAACCATTTATTGAAGAAATGCAAAAACAGATAACCCCACCCATGATAGCGTCTATACGCGAGTCTGAATGTATTGGGTGTACGAAATGCATCCAAGCATGTCCTGTCGACGCTATTCTTGGCGCTGCCAAGCAATTACATGTTGTATTAACGCAAGAATGCACTGGTTGTAGACTTTGTCTTTCACCTTGCCCGGTTGACTGTATTGATATGTTGTTGTTAAATCGGCCTAACTATAATCCTCAACAAGCACGAGAACGTTATTATACAAAAAAACAACGTCTTGAATTCACACAAGATCACCCTAGTCTAATTAAAGATAAAACTCAACCACAAAACGAACAAAATGCTTATATTCAAGCTGCAATTAGACGAGTGAAAGAAAAAAAACAACGCTTACAATCGACACACAAAGCTCGCGAATAACATTCAACTAAACATCTAGTGCTTGATAAATATTGTAGTTTTCTGAATAAGTGAAGATTTGACCGGTTTTAATATCAAAAAACCAACGATGGATAGTTAATGCTTGAGTTTCTGTTTTCTCTTTTATCCAAGGAAATGTCATACAGTTTTCATAAGAACGATTTAAAGCTAATTTTGCATATTCATCTGGATTTTTTATCTGATTCCCAGGTATTTTTATTGAAGAAACCCATTTAGTAATAAAATCGTTTTGTGATAAATTTTGGCTATTTAGTAAAGCATCTATTCCTCCGCATTGACTATGGCCTAATAAAATAAGATGCTTAATATTCAACAAACAAATTCCAAATTCTAAGGCGGCGCTTGTTCCATGCAAAGCTTCATCCTTTTGGTAAGGCGGCACTATATTCGCAACATTGCGCACCACAAATAAATCGCCCGGGTTACATTGTAGTATTAATGCTGGGTCGACACGTGAATCACAACATGAAATAACCATTATTTGCGGTTTTTGACCCGTGTCGGATAAGTATCGCATTACAGCATTATCACCAACAGCATATTTTTTTCTAAATACACCGTACCCATGCAATATTTTACTAAAAATATGACCCATGTTTTTCTCCATCAATACTTACTTTAAATAAATATTTATTTGAGACTAGTTTATTATTATAAAAAAGAGCCAAAAATTACCTTTGAATAGTTAAAATCGTTAACACTAAACTAGATACTTCAATCCTTAAAAGATATTAACCTTAACCATCTTTAATGATTCTCTTTAGTGATATTACGACAAAAATATATCAAATAAAAGCCAATAAAAACATACAATTGTTTAAAATGGAGTAAATATATTTCTAGATATCAACGACGAGTATTTTCGAAATACTTTAAATTTTTATGAATTTATTTAAGATAAGCATCTGAAAGTTCTAGATAAAATTCAGCAACACAAATGACGAGTTTCTTTAAAGAAATGGCGTCCCCAAGGGGAGTCGAACCCCTGTTACCGCCGTGAAAGGGCGGTGTCCTAGGCCTCTAGACGATGGGGACCTACGGTTTTAAAGTCCGCTATTTTGGCTGCGCTGGGCTAGAATGTCAATGTCTAAAATAACTACATGAAAGCGTTTTTTACAAAATCTATTTTTAAGCTGTATATTAAGCTTAATTATTTTTAACGGGATAGCTCATGACGAACCAAACCATAAACCTTAGCGATATACTCTATCAATATATGTTATCCATTTCCTTGCATGAGCCTGCCATTTTAAAGTCGTTAAGAGAAACAACGCTTAAATTATCTTCCCACGGCATGCAAATCTCACCTGAACAGGGACAATTGATGGCACTTCTGGTTGAGTTAATTGGTGCTAAAAAAACTTTAGAGATAGGGGTCTACACGGGTTATAGCTCTTTAGTAGTCGCTTTAGCTCTACCTGAAATGGGAAAAGTTATTGCGTGTGATATCAATACTGAAACAAGCGCTATAGCGCAAAATTTTTGGAAAAAAGCAGGCGTAGCACATAAAATCGATCTGAAATTAGCGCCGGCATTAGAAACTCTCGATAGCTTGATTAAGCAAGACCAATCGAATACTTTCGATTTTATCTTTATTGACGCAGACAAACAAAATTACTTAAATTATTATGAACGTTCATTAACATTACTACGAACAAGTGGTCTAATGCTAGTCGATAATGTCCTTTGGAGTGGTCGCGTCGCTGATACACAAGTCCATGACAAACAAACTCTAGCTATTCGTGCATTTAACCAAGCTATTTATCAAGATAAGCGTATTAGTATGAGTTTAATACCCATAGGTGATGGACTTACTTTATTAAGAAAACGTTAGTTTTTTGTTTAAATAATAGTTTATAGGGTTGCGATATCACCTTTTTGTTCTAACCATATTTTTCGATCGCCCGATCGTTTTTTTGCTAATAACATATCCATCAAAGAAAACGTTTTTTGTTCATTATCCATGGTAAGTTGAACTAGCCTTCGTGTATCGGGAGCCATGGTTGTTTCGCGCAATTGCATGGGATTCATTTCACCTAAGCCTTTAAATCGCTGTATGCTGACTTTTCCTTTTTTATTTTCTGCACTTAATCTATCCAAAATACCTTGCTTTTCTTCATCATCCAACGCATAAAAAACTTCTTTGCCGATATCTATACGATAGAGTGGTGGCATAGCAATATAAATATGTCCCGCTTCAATTAAGGATCGGAAATGTTTTAAAAATAAACCGCATAGCAACGTAGCAATATGTAAACCATCAGAATCCGCATCTGCTAGCACACAAATTTTACCGTAACGTAAACCTGATAAATCGCCAGACCCAGGGTCAACACCCAGAGCTACAGCAATATCATGAATTTCTTGTGAACCTAATACTTGATTACTCGCTACTTCCCAAGAATTTAAAATTTTTCCTCGTAATGGCATAATCGCTTGAAACTCTCTATCTCGAGCTTGTTTTGCGGAACCACCCGCTGAATCGCCTTCAACTAAAAATAACTCTGTGCGACTTAAGTCTGTTTGCGTACAATCGGCTAACTTCCCTGGCAATACTGCTCCACTTAAAATCTTCTTACGTGCGATTTGCTTACTGACTCGTAAACGTTTTTGTGCATTAGCTATCATTAGCTCTGCTAAATTTTCTGCCTCAGCAACATGCTGATTGAGCCATAAACTAAAAGCATCTTTTATTACACCAGAAACAAATGCTGCAGATTGGCGTGATGTAAGTCTTTCTTTCGTTTGACCGGAAAACTGAGGTTCCAATAATTTTACAGATAATACATAGTGGCATCCTTCCCATACATCTTCAGGTGCTAATTTTAATCCCCGGGGCAATAAATCACGTAATTCGCAAAACTCCCTCATCGCTTCTAGTAAACCGGTTCGTAAACCATTGACATGTGTTCCTCCTTGAATAGTTGGAATTAAATTAACATAACTTTCCATCAATCCTTCACCACTTTCTAAAAGCCAACATAATGCCCAATCAACTTCTTCAGTCTCAGCAACAAAGTGACCATTAAAAGGTTCTATAGGTAAACGCTCATATTGACTTAAACTATCCTTTAAATAACTAACCACGCCATCCTCATAAAACCATTCATCTTTTTTATTAGTTTGTTTATCAGTAAAACTAACGTTTAAGCCTGGGCAAAGGACAGCTTTAGCTCGTAAGCTATGTTTTAAGCGACTAACTGAAAATTTTTCGTTATCAAAATAGTGTTTATCCGGCCAAAACCGGAGAGAGGTTCCTGATACTGCATCGTCAGCTTTACCTAATTTTTTTAGATTAGATTTTTTATTACCCTGTTCAAATTGAATTTGATATATAAATCCATCGCGCTTAATAGTGACTTCTAAATGACGCGATAAAGCATTAACTACGGATACACCGACCCCATGTAAACCACCTGAATAGCGATAATTTTTATGATTAAATTTACCACCTGCATGAAGCCTGGTCAGAATAAGTTCTACGCCTGTCACTTTTTCTTCAGGATGGATATCAACAGGCATACCACGACCGTCATCACTGACTTCTAAAGAATTATCCGCATATAACACCACATCAATATGTCGTGCATAACCAGCCATCGCTTCATCAACACTATTATCAATTACTTCTTGTGCCAAATGATTAGGCCGAGAGGTGTCGGTATACATACCAGGTCGTCGCTTTACCGGGTCGAGGCCGCTTAAGACTTCGATTGCTTCAGCCGTATATTTTTTTGAAGAAGAAGATTTAGATTTCATAAAATAATACTTACTCGCTTTTTTTCAAAAATACATCTCTCACAATTTGCTCATTATGTTGTAACCATTGTAAAGCAATAATAGTTGAACCATTATTAATTTTTCCTTGATTAAGCAAACTATAAGCGGTTTTTACTTTTAAAACATGCAATCTAATATCTTCACCTTCCTCAGGCACCCCATGAATTCCTTGTGCTAATTTGGCATTAACTTGTCCACAGAAAAGATAAATACGTTCTGAGCTTCCTCCTGGACTCACCCAATATTGGCAAATGGGAAATAAATTCGTTATTTCTAGACCACTTTCTTCCTGTGTTTCTCGTCGTGCTGCTTGTTCTACACTTTCATCTTTATCAATGACACCGGCTACTATTTCGATTAACCAAGGGCTTTTGGTTTTATTAGCAATTCCTGCTCGGAATTGTTCGATTAAAACCAGTTGATCATTATGCGCATCAAACAATAGAACCCCCACTGCCTCACCTCTTTCAAAGACTTCCCGTAGTCGTGGCTGACTCCACTCCCCATTATATAGACGAAATTGGACTTTCAATTGTTTTATCTGAAAATGTCCTTGATAAACTATTTGCTGTTGCAAAATTTTGACATCTGAACGGTCGAAATGGGAATTCATAGGACTATATCTCAATTATGAAATCTGGCATAATAAAAAGCATTTACCTAGAAAAAACTAAGTTTTTGTTCTTTTAGTATAAAAAAAATAATGACACTACTCGACCTTTTTATCCATAAATCGACTAGACAGCTATCCTTATGCTCTAAGTTAGTACTAGGTATTTATATGCTTTTTGCATCCTTCACGCCTATTTTTGCTGCTGATTTACTCGATATTTATAAAGCAGCTTTAAATAGTGATCCCATCTATCAGGCTGCGGTATCCACCCGATTATCCCAACGCGAAGCGATACCTCAGAGTGTAGCTGTACTTTTACCTAATATCTCTGCCCAAGCGAATGTTTCAAATAATTATCAAAACATTAGTCAGCTTCCTTCTAGCGGGCAACCGAATGGATTAAGCAACTTCCAGTCTCAGGGATATAATATTTCCTTTAGACAACCTCTAATTAATATCAATGATTGGTTAGCAGTTAAGCAAGCTAATAATACCGGGAAACAAGCTGATCTAACATTAGCAGCAGCTGCACAAGATTTGATTATTCGCGTAGCGACTGCTTATTTTAATGTTTTATCCGCTCAAGACACGCTTCGATTCGCTAAAGCAGAAAAAAACGCTGATCGTACACAATTGAATCAAGCTCAGAAACGCGTCCAAGTAGGTTTAGATGCCTTGACCAGTGTTTACGAAGCAAAAGCAGCGTACGATAAATCACTCGCTACAGAAATAAGTGCAGAAAATACTTTACGCAATAATCAAGAGGCATTGCGCCAATTAACCGGACAGACTTATTCCTCCATAAAAGCCTTTACAAAAAACATAGTTTTGCAAAGCCCGCAACCCAACAATATCGAACAATGGATTGATGCAGCCACCCAGAATAATTTGAAGCTAATGGCTGCGCGCTATGGTGTAGAAGTCGCTCGACAGAAAATAAAGATACAAGCTGCTGGACATCTCCCTAGCTTAAGCTTAATAGGTAATTATGGAAAAACCGATACTTTTAATAATGTTCCTAATTCACTTAATACTAATGGCGGAACTTTAGGCTTAGAATTAGATGTTCCACTCTTTGCCGGCGGTGCAGTCTCTTCTAAAACCCGTCAAGCTCAATATGATTTTCAAACGGTTAGTGCTAATTTAGATAATACTTATCGACTACTGATGGTTAATACCCGACAAAAATATAATGATGTTCTTGCCGATATCAGCAAAATCAAAGCTGAGCAGCAAGCCATCAAATCAGCTCAACTTTCGTTAGATAGTACCGAAGAGAGCTATAAAGCAGGATCACGAACTGTCGTTGATATCTTGATTGCACAACAAAATCTCTATGATGCAAAACGTACTGCGGCTAATGATCAGTATAATTATCTGTTAGATACACTTTCACTAAAACAAGCCGCAGGTAGCCTAAAGCCCGATGATTTGATGCAAATTAATCAGTTGCTTTAACCAGCGGTTCTCACTAAACAAAATGCATCTTTAACACCTTGGAGCGTCCTTGTTTCTTCAGAATTAAAAAAGCTACTCCTGTGCTTGTTCAAAATATTACTAAAAGAATCCTGCTTTTTTGCTTCTGAACCATTAACATTATGTCCATTAATTAAAGGTTTAGATTCTTCTGATTTTTTTGCTTTTCCTGCTGGATATTGAGATAAAACTTTATCTATGTCTTTTCCATTTTTTAATTCATTAACAACATGTTTTAATCCTTCTTCTGAAGACAACTCTATTATACAATTTTGTTTTTCAACTGTTGGAGTATCAATCTTTTTAGAATTTAAGCGAGTGTAATAAGAATTTAATTTCCATTGCACACGCACATTTTCTCGCCATTCTGCGGATAATTCCTTTGGTGCATCTGTTTGTTCTGGTGTGTCATGATCGTGAGAATGTATATCGAAGTTTTCCTTAATTGATTCAAAAAAAGTCAAATGATTTTCGGATTTTTTAAAAGTCCAATGCCAAATAGCACTCGGCAATAGTAAAGGGAAAAATACTATATTCAACAAAGGCAGTTCAAACGTTTGCGCTATAGCATCTAAAAAACCAACTTCATTACCACATTTTTTAACAAACCAATATAAAAACCCAACTGTTGTAAGTACAGGTGAAAGAAGAATTTGCAAAGGGAGTTGTAATAGATTTCCATGATCGTGACCGTCATCTTCTTCATGATCATGTTGTGCATGATTATGACCCTCTTCTGTGGTTAAAAAACTCAGATCCTGTAGACCTTCTGCTACAGCACAAACCCCTGCTACTAAAGGAGGAGGCACATTCATAAAACGATCCGTAGTTAAGCCGATACTAATCAAATGGCCTATAAAAACCAATGATTGTAAAGGTGAAATAATAAGCTTAGCTAGGATACGAAAAGGATTAAAGAATTGTCCCCAGCTTTCTTTTTCCTTCAAGTTATTTAATTTAGTTTCAATGTTGGTACAAAAATTTTTAATTGCCTTAATAGGATGTTTTATTATGTCAAATATCGCTTGAAATATACCTTTACAATTATCAATGGTTTGTACAGTGGTACTAAATCCATAGATTAAATCGGTCGCAAAATTGATAGGTATTAAAATAGTACTCGCACAGTAAGCAACAAAAATTGGCAACTTAGGCGCCAATAATTTTATCCCCTTCTGCATAACTATCCAACAAGTGCCGCCAGAAGCCGCCGTTGCAAATACTGTTAAGCTAGTAATACCCATTACCACTATCGATAAAGCCAATAAGCGCAATAAATAAGCACCTATCGATTCTTCCGTACTTCGCTTAAATAGTTTGAGTGTTTTACTACAAGCTTTAACAATAGCATCATTTTTTACAATATCGGTAATCGCATAATAAAGTAAAAACGTTGCTCCTATAGCAGCAAATATGGCAACTGGCCATACTATGGCTGATAGGGCTGTTACAGATAATGATAACGCTAAACCAACGGTTATTGCTTCTTGTACAGCAAAAGCGGTCACAAATCCGGATACAATTCCTACTAAAATACTAATTAGCCAGAAAAAACGTAGAAACCATACACTGCGTTTTGCCGAATTCAGTTCTATTAAACTAGCCTCTTTCATTGCTTGGCTGACATAGGAATCTTCAATATCAGAATCATTTGGTTTATTCATTTGTTGATACAAATAATCTTTTAGTTCTTCTAATCTTTGTTTAGCTTCTTTTACATCTTCTTCGTTGGCAGAGGGATTATTTTTTAATGCTTTATATTTTTTTCTTTGGTTACAATAATCTTGTAAAAATCTACATTGACTATTTACCCAACTCTCATCTTTCATGCTCAAAAGTTTATTTAACTCTGAAAAAAGCAGATGTTTCTCTCCATTAGGACTAAGCAGTTTTAACCTTGCTAAGCCTTTAAAAATGCTAGTTCCAAAAACTTTTCCTTCAATCACTCCTGAAAGAAAAAAAGCTAATGTAGCCGGGATAATATAGGGATAAATAATCCATAAGCCGGAAAAACTTAAAAATCCAACCGACAATATCGTGCCCATTGTCAAAGATGTTGCAACTACGTAACGTAATACTTTGGTTTTTTTTAAACGCATATCAACCTCTCGTCTCACAATAATGAATATTTAAAAGATCTCACTATTTGCAAATATAAGCAAAATTGAGACTATCTAGGAAATCCATTAGCTATTTTAATCTCACTAAATTAAATAAAACTTAAATGATATTAAGAATCATTCCTATTTGAAGGCGAGATAATAACCAAGAAAGGTTGAATCATCAAGAGAATTTTTTGTATCGGGCAATAATGACAAATATTTCTCATGCAATGCGATGGTTGAGCTATATAAATTTTGTAAGCTGGAATCATTATGAATAATATCGTCTGTTCGTTTAATACTTTCTGTAGTTGATATTTGTGCAGCTAAAATGGCATTAATTTGGTTTTTTTTTAAGAGATCACGTTCGTGTGCGCGTTGAACTTGCAACTCTCGGGAGGCGGTGACCAATAAAATACGATTTAATTTAATATAATCTTTGGTAGAGGGTTTTTGCTTGCGTAATATAGAAGTCCTTTCTTCTAACAATAATGGTATTACTAGTAAACTATATATGCCTGTAGCTTTTTTTAAGGCTATTTGTATTGCTCGATATATTAATGGATGTAATAAGCATTCTAACCATTCTCGATCTTTAAGATGAGCAAAAATAATTGCTCGTAGTTTATCTCGATCGATAGTCGCATTTTTTTTTAATATGCTAGCGCCAAAACGGGCAATTAATTGATCACGGATTTCAGAAGAATTATCAATAAGCTCCCGACCAATTTGGTCAGCATCGATAATACTTACTCCCAATTCAGCAAAGTAACGAGCAACCGTAGACTTGCCACTTGCAATTCCACCCGTTAACGCTATAGTGAACACGCTGGAAAATTAATGCGTAATAATAGAATCCGAAGAATTTTCTTTTTTCCCACTACCGCTCTCATCTTCCTGTGCTTGCATTTGCTGGGCATACAACGCTTCAAAATTAACAGGGGCTAAGTAGAGCGGTGGGAAACCCGCACGGCCAACCAAATCTGATACAGCTTCTCTGGCATAAGGGAATAAAATAGTGGGACAAGTTATACTCATTACTTGATGGTTTTGCTCTTCAGTGAATCCTTTTAGCGTAAAAAGACCTGCTTGTTTTACCTCAACCAAAAATAAGGTTTTATCTTTTGACTTCGCCGTCACAGTGATTTGTAAGACGACCTCATGATTATCGGCACCGTTATCGCTTGTATTCATTGTAAACTGCAAATTTAATTCCGGTTGCCACTCTTCTTGAAAAGCTTGAGGGGAATGAGGAGTTTCTAATGACAAATCTTTAACATAAACACGCTGAATAATAAATTCAGGCTGTTGCGCAGGCTTGTTTGGTTGATTCATAAATTACTCGTCTTTTAGTAAGGTGTCTAATTCGCCAGAGGTAGCTAATTTTGATAAATCATCAAACCCTCCGATAGATTTATTATTAATAAATATTTGTGGCACTGAACGTCGATTACTTAATTTCATCATTTCAGCTAGTTTAGCAGCATCTTTATCAACTTGAATTTCTTCGTACTTAACTCCTTTTTTGTTCAGTAATTCTTTAGCATCTGCACAATAGGGACAACCTGGAGTGGTATATATCACTACTTTTTGCATAAACACCTCTTTATAATAACTCGAAGATTTAGCTTTTAATAATAGGCAAAGCGGCGTTTTGCCAGCTCATAATTCCACCTTTAAGGTGGAAACATTTTGCAAACCCTGCGTTTTTTAATAGTCTACCAATTTTATGGTGTGATTGCCCCTGACTATAGTTAATGATAATAGGCCTTTCTCGATATGAGTCAAGTTCACTTAGTCTAGCTTTGAGCTCAGAAAAAGGTATATTAATAGACTCAGCAATATGTCCTTTTTTAAAACTGAGCGTATCACGAACATCTAAAAAAATCGCGTCTTCTCGGTTAACCTTAAAAATAGCTTCTTGGACACTAAGAGGCAACGTACCCGTAAGCTTAGCATGTAATTCAAAAGTCAGTAATAAAATTAAAATTACAAAAAAAACTAGCCATAGCTCCCAATGTTGTAAACTAAATTCAATGAACTGCTGCATTTTCTTTAACCTTTATGATATTTATCTTATCTTAGATACGCTAGTCTAGCGAAATTTAATACCCATCGCTATACTCTCTTACATTTTAATATCGAGAAATTGGTTTTATGACTACCCAAATAGAAAATCAGCATCCATTAGGGTTAATAAATAAGCAAGTAGATTATAAAAATTTGTTAACTGAATTGATGAACATGGCAAAAAAACAAGGAGTTACTCAAACTGAAGCTAGCATTAGCCATGATACCGGCTTTTCAGTCACTGTTCGCAACCAAGAAGTTGAAACAATTGAACATAATCGGAATAAAAGTTTAGGAATAAATGTTTATTTTGGTCGCAAAAAAGGTTCTGCAAGTACCTCAGATTTTAGCTCTCAAGCCATAAAAAGCACTTTTGAAGCGGCTTGTCATATAGCACATTTTACTACTGAAGATCCTTTTAATGGCCTAGCTGAATCTCAATTTTTAGAAAAAACACCCTCTGATTTAGACCTTTGTCATCCTTGGTCAATCGATCCACAAAATGCTATTGCATTAGGTAAAGAATGTGAAGCAAATGCGCTCGCTATAGACAATAGATTAACATTTTCAGAAGGAGTCAGCTTAGCTACACAGGAAGCTATTTATGTTTATGCAAACAGTAATGGGTTTCTAGCGGGATATCCTAGCTCGTTGCATAACATTTCTTGTAATCTAATAGCAAAAGATAAAATGGGTATGCAACGGGATGGTAGCTTCACAATAAATCGCAATCCAGATCAACTCCAATCAATTGAAAAATTAGCCAAAGAAGCTGCTGATAATACCGTTAAACGCCTAAGTGCAAGACGTATTTCAACCTGCCAAGTCCCTGTGATTTATCATTCAGAAATCGCCCCCGGCTTGATTAGAACTTTTCTTGAGGCAATTTCGGGTGGAACACTTTATCGCAACGCCTCTTTCTTAGTCGACCATATTGGAAAATCCGTTTTTGCTAAAAGAATCTCTATTTATGAAAAACCTCATTTGCTGAGTGCTTTAGGAAGTGCTCCTTTTGATGATGAAGGAGTCCGTACTAGCGATCGTGTTTTAATTGATGAAGGTATTTTATGCGGATATTTATTAAATAGTTATTCAGCCAGAAAGCTAGGCCTGCAAACAACAGGAAATGCGGGTGGGTTTCATAATATTTTGCTAAAAACGAGTCTATTTAAGCTTAATGATCTAGTGAAACAAATGGAGAAAGGTTTATTAATCACGGAAGTTATGGGACAAGGTATTAATTTAGTAACTGGCGATTACTCTCGTGGTGCAGCTGGTTTTTGGGTTGAAAATGGAGAGATTCTATTTCCCGTGGAAGAAATTACTATTGCTGGTAACTTAAAAGATATGTATCAAAATATTGTGGCCATAGGCAATGATATTAATCATAAGAGCGCTATTCAAACTGGCTCAATCTTATTAGAAAATATGATGATCGCAGGCACGCAAAACTATCAAATAGAGAAATAAATTATTTATCTATCAGCAATTGAATTTTTAGCAAGGGCGCCGCGAGAATGAAGTAACCGGAATATATTCAACATACATGGAGGATTGCGAATTGAGCGCAACACAGCAAAAAATTCAAATGCAAACCCTATCTAAGTTGATTCTGTGATACGCCATACGCTTATACCATCCAAAGTACCGAGTGATAAATAGGTTTTTAAATAATCTTGAAAAAAAACATCTAACACTTTTCCTGCTTTTGATGAAGCCATACGGCAATAAAGCTGACCATTATTCCAAATAGCAAAGCTCATATGCAATACATTCATAGAAGTTCCCATTCGGGAACTTAAATAAGAATCATGACCGACAAAAAAGATTAAACTGCCACTAGGAATTCTTTGCCTCAATTCCGAATTTTTTAATAAATCAAAGACCGGAATATAAGAAATGCTTACATTTTTACTCCCATATAAGTCCGCACCTTCTTTTTTTAATTGCGATAATCGCGTTTCTTTTTGTTGGAGACTTAGATAAGGAATCTGAATTCTATCGGTAGTTAAATGGTGATACCAATTTCGCAAATTTATTTGAGTTCTGCTAACATTAGTTTTTCGACCGGCAATTAAATAACTCAACTCGCGAATATATCCATTACTTTTATTGTTGGGAATCCAATCAGCACTGGGAAAATGATTACGTTGAGTAAAACTCACATTACCTTGTTTATAACGAATTTGATTGATTTTGTTTTTAAAGTCTGGAAGATTCCTGCTTAGTGCTAGAGCCATGACCGTATCAACATAGGTTTCACAATCAAAATAATCAAATCGATATAAGGGATTTTGATCGTATTTGCCATTATTCCCTTCACCCAGCGCTCCTTCTAAATAAGGGGTATTTAATAATGCGGCGCTTTGAATTTCAATTCGTCGCTGAATTGGATAATTTTGATTTAATGAAATTAATTGATTGACGATTTTATCATTAGCCTGCGTATCGGCAAAACTTAAAGGAATAAACAAAAAATAAAGTACAATAAGATTACCAAGAAGTCGGCAGCACCTTATCACCCCTCTTCACCGAACCTATCAGTAACTAATTTTTCAAGCACCGTCAAGGCTGCAGCTTCATCTTCTCCCTGAACGATGACTTCAACTGGACTACCTTGTCGTGCTGTAAGCCCCATCACTTCTAAAATACTCTTTCCATCTACTTGTTTACCATTACATTTGAGCGTAATTTGGCTAATAAAACATCTTGCGATTTTGACCCACTTCATAGAAGCACGTGCATGTAATCCCAATTTGTTATTTATCGTAATAATTTTACATATCATATAATGAGGAAACTAATCCTCTAATTTTCCTCTATACTAAAACTTTCGCCACATCCGCAGGCAGCCGTTTGATTTGGGTTAATGAATTTCAGCGTGCCATTAAGTCCATTTTGTACATAATCGATGCAAACTCCCTTTAAGATAGGGAAACTCAATCGATCAACAAAAACAGCTAAATCATTATCAATAGAAAATTTTAAATCTTCAGAATGGAAGCTATCTACATAATCCACTACATACGCAAAACCTGAGCAGCCAGAACGCTTAATGCTCAAGCGAAAACATTTCCCCCGTACATGTTTGGCCAGGATCTTTTTAATATGTTTAATCGCGGAAGGAGTTAAATAAAGCTGACCCTCCTTACTTTTATTTTGAGCAGGGTCGTAGATAGGAACATTAACTTGTGTCATAAGTCCCATATTACCACTTAATAAGTTAGGTAACAAAGTAGTACTCTTAGTACTTATTCCACTAGGGTAATATATCTAAATTTTGTAGTTATTTTACTTACAAAAACAAGCGAAAATGGATTTTTTTTACCCCATAATTCTCAAAAACTTGGCTTTCATAAATCTTCAATAAATGAAATATATAGACTTATATTGGTAAGTACAAAAAGAGGCTTTCAATACTAGCTTTCCAAACTGTAAATCCGTTCGATGCAACTCCCAACCATAACTTATAATTAGTTATTAAAAATTAATGCTTGCATCAGCATAATCCTAACTTTTTACTTGTGTCATAAAAGTGTTTGTTGTACGGTTAACTTAGATATTAAAATATATTCATTTTGCATTTTTTTATAACTCTCTCATATGTTTAACAAATTTGATACTAAACTTCTTGGGGGTATTTTACTCATAGTTGGAACAGCAATAGGGGGCGGAATGCTAGCATTACCTATTGCGACGGCCGAAGCTGGATTTACAAATTCTTTGATTCTTCTGTTGCTATGCTGGTTCATTATGACCGCCAGCGCTTTTTTGGTCCTTGAAGTTAATTTATGGCTTCCTCCCAATACTAATATTATTTCCATGTCGAGAATTTTATTAGGTCGTTGGGGTGAATCTATTGCCTGGATAAGTTATCTATTATTATTTTATTCCGTAATTGCAGCCTATATGGCGGGTGGTGGAGATTTTCTAAGTGGGTTATTGCTTAATTTAGGTTTTAAAATACCCAACTGGTTATCCATATTCCTATTCACTGCTATTTTAAGTTACGTGGTTTATCAAGGCATACATTATGTCGATTATGTGAATCGTGGTTTGATGTTTAGTAAATTTAGCATTTATATTTTACTTATTTTATTTATTATTCCCTCTATTTCTAGCACTAAGTTAAAAGATGGAAACTTGTTTTACTTAACAAGCGGAGCAACAGTAATGATAACCTCATTTACTTTTGCGAACATCATACCAAGCTTACGCACTTATTTTAAAGATGATATTCCTAAATTGCGAAAAGCTATTTTAATAGGTAGCTTAATTCCTTTATTTTGTTATTTATTTTGGGATCTATGTATCATGGGAGTACTCCCTCGTGAAGGAAATTATGGGCTAATTAACATGTTACATTCCAAACACTCAACCAGTGAGTTTGTTATGCAATTAAGTAACACATTAAATAGTCCATTAATCACATTTATGACCAGAATTTTTACTTCTATTTGCTTAGCTACCTCTTTTCTAGCCAGCGGATTGAGTTTATCTGATTTTTTAGCTGATGGTCTACGCACTACCAAGCGAGGAAGAGGTGGAGTTATTGTTTATTTAGCTACTTTTTTACCACCTATGACAGTAGTATTACTTTATCCGGGTGCTTTTATAGGGGCATTAAGTTATGCTGGAATTTATTGTGCAATACTTTTTGTTTTGCTTCCATCTCTAATGGCCTGGCGTGGACGCTATAGAAAAAATTCTTTAGCAAAAGGATTTAGAGTTAAAGGAGGAAGACCATTATTACTAGGCCTTGGTATTGCAGGCGTTTTATTTATAAGTAATGGAGTCCAAATAGCTTTTACCTAAGACTTAGATTACAAATATATAGGATATTTGCTATAGGTATTGAATTGCATCTTTCTTATCCAACCACTTACAACCCTTTCATCTCGGCCCGCTACCCCTTTTCCAAGTAAAAGTCCAATATTAATAGGGAATCAATTAATAGGAATTTTGAAATTATATTTTGTTTACAAAAAAATATAACGATTTTTTAAAAGTTTTTAAATTCGTTATAGCAACAAAATAACTTAATTTTTCCTAAAGTTAATTAAGAAATTTTAACAATTGAACGGGGGACAAATATGATAATAGATGGTGTTTTAGTCGGAGTTGTATTAGCAGGACTAGAATTAGGTGTAGCTTGGATATTGGCCTGTGTAATTAATCATGAGCCATCATCTGAAAAAAAGGAGGAAAAAGAACCTCCTTTAACTTTTTCAGCAAATTTCGCTAATCTAGCTAATTTAAAATAAAATTTTAAGTTTATCGCTCTGCTTATGTATTCAAGATTTTAAGCAAAAAAATCTATAAAGAATCAAAAAACCTCTGGAAATGTTTTAAAAGTTTTCAGGGGTTTTTCATTTAAGTTAAATCATTTCATTATTGACCGGTTTCTGATTTAAAATATTTTCTAGCATAATATATAAATCTTTGTATGGGATAGGTTTCGTTGAAAAATTATCTATTTCGGCTTCTTGGCACCATTTTTTTAAATTATTAGCAGGATATGCACTTAATAATATTATCGGCATTCGGTTCGCTTTATTATTTTTTTCCAGTATACGAATTCTCTTTCCAACTTCAACTCCTTGCATATCAGGCAGACCGGCATCAAGAATTATAAGGTTATAAGTGCAATTCAGACACTTATCTAAGGTTTGCTGTCCATTTATGGCAATATCAACTTGATAGCCCATTTTTCTTAAAAAAATACTATGTACGCGTTGTATAATAAGCTGATCTTCAACTAATAAAATTCTTTTTTTTATCCACATATATTTCTCTCCTTTTTTAAAATTCTAAACACAATTTTTTATAATTTATGATAGTCCATTTATGGACTATTTTGCAACAATATAAAACGTGTTGAGCAAATAAAAAAATTTGATTTAAAATTATAATGCTGGCATAATTTTCTGGTTTTAAAAAAATAATTTAGCAAGGATCTTGTTTAATTTATTTTCTCCGCATTGTTTTTAATAACGATAATGTTCGAGCATAATAAATTGTAAAAGTGACTTTGCAGAGGTCTATTACAATTGTCTTTTAAACACACACTCAATAATACTTTAGAATATCTAATAAAAAAGTGGGGGATAAATATCAATCAACTCCACAAACACACTGGTATTCCTCTCTCAACATTAAAACGCTTAAGGTTAAATAAAGAAAATAATCCTACGCTAGCATCCTTGGCTCCCATCGCAAACTATTTTTCTATATCACTTGACCAATTAACTGGAAGAGAAGCTCTACCTAAAAAAAATAATAAACAAATCGATAGCTTGACTATTCCTCTGATACACTGGAGAGATATTCTTAATATTCCTAAAACTCGAAACCATCTAGCTTTTTCGTCATTATTAATAAGAGATATGCCATTAAATGAAAATAGTTTTGCTTTAGTAATTAGCAATAATAATACAAATAATTTCTTAGCTGGATCCTTGTTAGTCATTGATCCTAGTTTAAAAGGGCGCAATCGAGATTTTATAATAGTATATAAAAAAGGAGAAACTAAACCGCAGCTGATGCAAAAAATTATTTATGAAAATAAAAGTTATCTTAAAAATTTGAATATTGAATCCGAAATTATTAAATTTTCAGATCTTTACAAAATTATAGGCGTAGTTATACAAATAAGAATGAATTATAAAAAAAGTAGATCTTATGTTAATTTCGAGGATAAAAAAAGCCACAGCACCAAAAAATATTAATCAATATATCCTTATTTTAGGGATGATAAACATTACAATTAGTTTAGCTGCTGATGTCGTAGCATATAAATTAGTATTTCTTGGTCCTGCATTAGTGCCTGGCGCACCACTTATTTTTCCTTTAACGTATATTATTGGAGATATAGTGGCAGAAGTTTATGGTTATAATGCTGCTAAACAAATAATATGGATTACATTAGCATGTGAATTATTTTTTTCGATTGCAATTAAATTGATTATTCATTTACCTTCTCCAAATTTTTGGCATGATCAACCGTCTTATAATCAAGTAGTCGATCCTATATTAAGATTTGTATTAGCTGGAATCTTAGCTGTCATAAGTAGCAGTTTTATTAATATCTATATAATTTCAAAATGGAAAATATTAATGAAAGGTAGACATTTTTGGCTGCGCAGCCTAGGATCATCGGCTATAGGTGGATTTATTTTGGTTTTAATCACTATATTATTTGGATTTAGTGGCCATATACAATTTTCACAGTTGGGATATATGATTTTATCGGTCTACTCTATTGAAATATTATACTCATTGTTAGGTGTATGGCCTGCTTCGCTAATTACCGGTTTCCTGAAAATGGAAGAGCAACTCGATGTGTATGATACTGAAACTGACTTTAATCCATTTAGATAATATCAAATTAGTAATAGGAAATAAAAAATGTTAAGAACAGAATTTTCAAATACAGTGGAAAAAATAATTAACCCGAAAACTGAAGAAGAAAAAAAGCGGCTTGAAAGAATTGCAAAATATATAAATCTATTAAGTGAAGATGAAGAAATAACTGCGGACATATTAGAAGAAAAATGGGATTTAAAAAAACTGAATACCGTAACTAATGAGGACGGTTATTTTAAAGAATTTGTTAAAATTACTGATGAAGAGGGAACTGTTACTGAAACAGAAATATTTTACCTTCTAAAAGGAAAACAGGTATCTTGTTTACATGCTTTGGAAACTACTGAAACTTGGACTTGGCTTGGCGGTGAAGAAATTTCTTTATTTATTTCTACAAGTCAAGGATTAAAAGAAATTATTTTAAATGAAAATAATTCAACCTACAGTATAGAGAGAGGCATATTATTTGGGGCTAAAATTAATAACCAAAAACATGATAATGACTTTGGGTTGGTTACCTGTTTATGCAAACCTGGTTTTCTCCCAGAACATTATAAAAATCCATCTCCAGAAGAAATTAACAATCTTTGTATAACTTATCCTAATCATGAAGAAGTTATTAGAGCGCTTGCTCCTGAATCAAAAAATAACAAAAACCCTATCCAATCGTTAATTCAATTTTTTACTTGCTGTATAGGTGTAAGAAAAATTGAAGACATCGAAGAACAATCATCTTTAATTGATACAACACAAAATAATACAAATACAATTTGATTTGAGGAGTATAATTTGGATTTTAAATATGTAGAAAATTATTTTTCTATCATTAAGGAAAAATATAAGTTGCTGCAGAAAGCTAATGCTCATCCTTTTGCATTACGTATTGTTGATGAGGAAATTAGCGCCAATGGGGAAACAATATTTACTTTGCAGTTAGTGGGAAAGAATCTTGTTTCTAAATTATATGCTAAGGATATCTCTAATGATAAAGAAATATTAAAATCTCTATCGCCCATTGATTTAATAAAAATTTTAAACATTTCGAATAAAAAATCTTTACACAAAAAAGAAAATATAATTCTTTTTCCATGCCAAGCTTATTACAAGCTTATAGCTAAAAACTATAGTCATAACCTTAATCAAACCATTTTTACCTTAGAAATTACGCGTGTTAACAAGTGTACACAAAAAAGTTTAACGGCACTAGAAATTGTAAACAATCCTTTAATTTTAGAAAAACTTACACCACAAGAAATTTATGATTTGGGCTATACGGTGGGTTCTGAAACTATACTTAGAGAAATACTTTATTTGGCTAGCCTTTAAAAAAGCTTTGAAAGATATAGTTATGTATAAAATTATATCTTACTCAAAAAATGCTGGTTTTTTCAAGTAAAATTACTTGAAATTAAAAATTTCGCCCTCATGTTGTCCGTATTGACCTATTTACTATCATAAGAGGTATTGGATTTATGACGACCCTAGCTGAAAAACAGACATTAGGTTTTAAAACGGAAAGTGCCCAGCTCTTAGACCTAATGATTGATAAAATTTATAAAAATAAAGAAATTTTTTTACGCGAACTAATTTCTAATGCTCACGATGCCATCGAAAAATTACGTTTTAAAGCCTTATCCAATCCACAAATTTATGAAGAAGACGCTGAACCTAAAATTGCTTTATCCATTGATAAGGACAAGAAGACCGTTACATTAACTGACAATGGAATAGGCATGACTTCCGATGAGGTTATTACAAATCTTGGCACCATCGCAAAATCAGGGACCAAAGAATTCTTAGATTCTTTAACAGGCGATGCTAACAAAGACACTCAGCTTATTGGGCAATTTGGAGTTGGGTTTTATGCTGCATTTATGGTCGCCGATAAAGTAACGGTTAAGACTCGCGCAGCAGGGGAACCTTCAGAAAGGGGTGTTTGCTGGGAATATAACCGAGGCTCCGAATCTAAGGGCGAATACACCATTGAAAATATATCCAAACCTGAACGAGGCACTGAGATCATATTACATTTAAAGAAAGATGAAACTGAATTTTTAGAAGATTGGCGCTTAAGAAGTATTATTACTAAATATTCTGATCATATTACTTTGCCTATTAGTATGAAGAAGAACGTAATCTCAAACGAAACTTCTTCCGATATTGAAGAAAACAAGAGAATTGAAAAAGAAACTGAAACTACTTGGGAAACGGTTAATAATGCTACTGCGATATGGACGCTTTCTAAAGACCAAATTAATGTTGAAGAATATAAAAAATTTTATAATCACCTCACGCATGACCAAAATGACCCTTTTACTTGGATCCATAACAAAATAGAGGGGAAACAGGAATATACTACATTACTCTATATACCTTTACAGGCTGGTCCATTTGATTTTTGGAATCATGAAAAGCCTCGCGGCTTAAAACTCTATGTTAAACGCGTCTTTATTATGGATGACGCTGAACAATTCCTGCCTCGTTATCTACGATTCGTAAAAGGGATTATAGACAGCAATGATCTTCCATTAAATATTTCTCGAGAAGTTTTACAAAATAATAAGCAGATTGATAATATACGCTCGGCTATTACCAAACGAATTCTTGAAACCTTAATCTATCTTTCTAAAGAAAAAACTGAAAAATATTTACAATTTTGGAAAGAATTTGGCAATATTTTAAAAGAAGGTTTAGCAGAAGATTTTGTAAATCGGGATTCATTATCTAAACTTTTAAGATTTAGTTCGACTTATTTAAATAATAACGCACAAACGGTTAGTTTAGAAGATTATGTATCACGTATGAAGCCTCAGCAAGATAAGATTTACTATATCACCGCAGAAAATTTTGCCGCAGCAAACAATAGTCCTAATTTAGAAATTTTTCGCGATAAAGGCATAGAAGTATTACTATTGCATGATCGTATCGATGAATGGTTGGTTGCGCACTTAACTGAGTTTGATGGAAAAAATTTACAATCTGTTGCTAAAGATTCTGATATCTCAGGGATAGCTGAAGAAAAAAACAAAGAATTGTTACAACAAAATGAAAATGAATTTAGACCTTTATTAAAGCAAATTCAAGAGATACTTAAAGATAAAGTAAAAGAAGTTCGTATTTCGGTGCGCTTAACCAGTTCCCCTGCCTGTGTTGTCACTGAACAAAACGCATTGAGCAGTCAAATGCAGCGTATTTTACAAGCCACGGGCCAAACTGTTCCTACTAGTAAACCAATATTAGAATTAAATACTCAGCATAAATTAATTCAAGATTTAAAATACATACAAGATGACTCTCTGTTGGCTGAATGGTCACATTTATTTTTAGAACAATCGCTACTGGCTGAAGGCGGACAACTTGAAGACCCTGCTGGATTTGTGAAAAGATTAACTAATTTATTATTAATTAATAAAAATTAATTTGGAAATGCTTAAAGTCTCTCTTTTATGAGAGACTTTTCATAACAATGTATTGAAGTAACCCAAACCGTAGACACTGTATTCTAAACTATCGTAGAATATAGGTGTCTGTTCGCAAATAAAAATAACAACATTTAGGTTTTTTATGACTTCTATCGTCTTGTCTAAGAATTTTTTCTTTATTACTGGACTATCACTTATTCTCGCTGCCTACATTTTTCAACAAGCTAATTGGATGAAAATAAAAGGCTTTCTTTATAATTTTATTAATCTGATCGGAGCTGGATTGCTTGTTTATGTTACTTTTCAACCTATGCAGATAGATTTTTTCATTTTTACAACTCTATGGGCTTTCATAAGCTTGATAAGAGTGTATAAAAGCTTTCGATAAAAATTTTTACCAGTTAAATAAAGTACCATCTAGTTTTCTATTAATGGGAAGATAAGCGCGTTCGTAAGGATATTTTTCTGCCAACTTCTCATTAAAATCTATGCCTAAACCGGGCTGATCGCTAGGATATAAATAACCTTTATCAAAACTATAGTGATGTGGAAATACGTCGTTAGTTTTCTCGGTATGATGCATGTATTCCTGTATACCAAAATTATTGATGGAAATATCGAAATGTAAAGCAGCCGCCATAGTGATAGGAGATACATCTGTAGGACCATGACATCCTGTTTTTACATGAAAAATTTCAGCCATTGCTGCAATTTTTTTCAAATGTGAAATTCCACCACCATGCACTACAGACATACGAATATAATCAATCAGCTGCTCAGTTAATAAAATATGCGTATCCCATATCGTGTTAAAAACCTCGCCTACTGCCAGGGGAGTTGTTGTATGTTGACGTATAATTCGAAAACTTTCTTGTAATTCTGCTGGCACTGTATCTTCTAACCAAAACAAATGGTAAGGCTCTAATTCTTTGCCTAAACGAGCCGCTTCTATGGGCGTTAAACGATGATGAGCATCATGAAGAAAATGAGGATCGTCCCCATAAGTTTTACGTAATTCTTTAAATAATTTAGGAATGTAATTAAGATATTTTTCAGTAGACCACACACATTCTTGTGGTAAGCCTTTAGTAGCAGGTTCGTAATACATTTTATCTTTAGAAACACCATAACTATTCGGTAAGCCAGGAACACCAGTCTGAGCACGTACGGCTAAATAACCCATATCGATATATTTTTCAACTTGTTTGATGGTATCCGCAATATCAATTCCATTGGCATGGCCATATACCATCACTCCTTGACGGCTCTTTCCACCTAATAAATTATAAACTGGTGTATTTAATACTTTTCCTTTAATATCCCATAAAGCCATATCAATTGCTGCAATCGCGGCCATTGTGACAGGTCCGCGACGCCAATAAGCACCGCGGTAAAAGAATTGCCAAATATCTTCAATTTGAGCGGGATCGCGGTCAATTAAACAAGGAATAAGATCTTCTAAATAAGCTTTAACCGCTAATTCTCGCCCATTTAAAGTTGCATCACCGAGGCCATATACACCCTCATCGGTAATTATTTTTAGTGTCACAAAATTACGATCCGGGCAGGTAACAAACACTTTAGCATCTTGAATCTTCATAAATAACCTCGACGAAATCTAGCTTTATATAATCTTCATATGTAAGTCTCAGTAATTCAAATTTTGAAACTATTGAATAACCAAATCATTCAAGCGGTTACGTCCAATGATTGGATATTGTTCAACTTCATACACAGCACCGCTAACCGGCGCTGACTGATCCGCAATCCAAAATACGACGTGTGATGCTACATTATCAGGTGATAATAAACGTCCACTGGGGGCATACTTTTTGGGGATCCTTTCCTGCCAATTTTCTGGTAAACCCTCAGCCATTTTTAAACAAATTTCATTGTCAGTCGGTGTCCATCCCACATTCAGTTGATTAACTCGAATAAGTTCTGGACCTAAACTATCAGCTAAGTTGCGCGTCATCGTCATGAGTGCACCTTTTGAAGCAGAATAAATCAAAAGATCAGGCTGTCCAGTATAAGCATTCATAGAGCCTATGTTTACAATTGTTCCACCGGTTTTCTGTTTGCGGAAAACTTCTACGGCGGCTTTACACAAGAGTAAGGGGGCATAGAAATTAACTCGCATAATCTTTTCACAAAGCTCGAGATTAGCAGAGTCAATATTATTTCGTGGATAAATACCCGCATTATTTACTAAACCGTCTAATCGGCCAAATTTTTTTACTGTTTCTGTTATTAAATAAGTATAGGAATTTTCGTCCATTAAATCAGCCAATAGATAACTACTTGAGTCACCCAGTTCCTGAACTAATTTTTTAGCGCACTCTTCTTTACGACCATGGATCATGACTTTAGCCCCCTCAGCAATACAACGCCGAGCGCTTGTAGCCCCAATGCCATTAGTGGATCCAGTAATCAAAATAACCTTATTTTTTAACATATTTATATTCTCTAACGACACTTTATTTTGTAAGAAAAAAAGCAAAAGGTCTTTTTAAGGTAGTAAATAGTGAAGAGATGCTTAATGCAACACCTAATTCACGACTTGGCCGACCTAAACGTAAATTATTTTCAATTTGTTCTAGAGAGCAATTTTTGGTTTCTGGAACAATAAAGTAAATAAAAATCCAACCTAACACGCATAGAAATGCATATAACCAAAATGTATAACTTGTACCTATAAACTGAATTAAGGTCAAAAATGTCATTGACACCAGCATATTAAAACCCCAACTTGCCGAAATAGCTAAACTGGCACCTACCCCTCGAATATTTAATGGAAAAATTTCTGAAATAATGAGCCACATTATTGGACCTAAGCTCATTGCAAAACTGGCAATATAAATCACCATACTCACTACGGCCACCCAACGTAATGATGCCAATTCAGGAAAGTAAAAAGCTGTTCCCAAAATAAGTAAACTAATAAACATACCCAAAAGGCCATACAGTAATAAAGGACGGCGGCCCCAACGATCAATGAGAGGTAAGGCAATAATAGTAAATAATACATTTATTATTCCGATACCTAAGGTTGCTAAAATAGCATTGCTGGCATATTTAAAACCGGCCATTTGTAAAATGGTTGGTGCATAATAAATAATGGCATTGATTCCCGTGACTTGCTGAAAAAAACTTAAACCTAAACTAATAAAAAGAATAGGGCGTAACCATTTCGCTAATAAAAGACGATGTGTTCCCTTTTCAACTTCTACAGTTTGCCGAATTTCATCAAACTCATTATTGATATTTTCCCCATGACGTAAACGCTGTAAAATTGCACGGGCTTTTTGATCCCACCCTTTCAAAATCATCCATCGAGGACTTTCTGGCAAATAAATAGTTCCTAATAATAAAATAATAGCTGGAACAACACCTAAGCCTAACATCCAGGGCCATTGTCCAGTGACAGAAAAGTAATAATTAATTAAATAAGAGAAAACGATTCCTATGGTAATCGCTAATTGATTCAAGGAAACCAACATACCCCGTATTCGTTTTGGAGCAATCTCTGCAAGATAAAGGGGTGCGGTAAATGAACCTATACCTACAGCCATGCCCAATATAATTCGACCTATCACTAAGGTAACTAAATTGAGTGAAAATGCAGTAACTAAAGAACCTACAATAAACGTGAGGGCGGTAAAAACCAGTACTTTACGTCGGCCAAATAAATCACTCATTCGACCGCTTACACCTGAACCGAGTAAAGCACCGAATAAAACAGCGCTGACAACCACTTCAATTTGAAAATTAGTTAATAAAAAGTCTTTTTTAATGAATAAAATAGCGCCGGAAATAATTCCCGTATCATAACCAAATAACAACCCTGCTAAAGCCGCAAATCCCGAAATGGTATAAATTAACCAATTTGGGTTTGATACTTTTATCATAAAAAATAATCTCTTTATGGCATTTATTCATCAATACTTTACCCCTGTCACAACTAAAAGCAAGTCAAACGCTTAAAAAATGTAGTTTAATTGGTCAATTGTCAGTACTTTTATTACAGATGATTTCGAAGTTTGAACTCATGCTTTAGCCTAAATAACTAGGCTCAGGCAATCCTTTAATATTTGTTTCTACAGCGAAAAGCATCCCTGATTGCGGAGCGTCAGTTAGCTGGGCTGCGGTTAAGCCTATAGAAGCAGACGTAATATATAAAGTTGTTAAATCTGGCCCACCAAAACAACAACTTGTTGGTCTAGGTATTGGCATAGGGATAACACTATCGATCTCGCCGGTAGGAGTATAACGGGTAATTTGCCAACCATCCCAATGACAACTCCAAAGATAACCTTGGCTATCGACAGTAAGTCCATCGGGAAATCCTTCTTCTTTGGGAACTTGCGCAAATACACGCATTTCACCCAAACTTCCATCCTTGGGATCAAATTCATATTGATAAATTTGTCGGGCAGGCGAATCACAGATATACATTAGATTATTATCTAAATTCCAAGCAATCCCATTACTCACTGTAAACCCATTTAGCATCTGAGTTACATCTCCATGATTCAAACAATACAAAGCAGCAATCGGTTGTTGTTCAACGATATCTTTAGTGCCAGCCCAAAATCTTCCTTGTCTATCACATTTGCCATCGTTAAACATGACATTTTTTATTCCTTGTAATGGGAAAGCGATGTTCTGTGTCGTACCAGTCATTGTATCAATAGTCACAAAACGGTCGCTTAAAGCGGCTATTAAACCTCCTTTAGAGCGCCATGCGATTGAGCCAATTTCAGTAGGCATAACAAATTTATTTATACTTTTATCTTGATTTAAACGGTATAAGGTCGCGGCTATGATATCGACCCAATACAAACATTTTTCTATGGGATGCCAAAGTGGCCCTTCACCTAATACCATAATCTGTTGACATGCTACATTAACCTTCATAAATTCTTACCAAGTTAATCGATAGATGGTTTCATGTTGATATTTCTCGCCTGGCAATAAAAAAGGCGAGGGAAACTTTGCGTATTTGACAGCACCAGGAAGATTTTGTGTTTCCATGCAAAAAGCTCCATAGCGTTGAGTGTGCAAACTTGAGCTAATAGGATAATCTTTCAAGCTATTGCTGGTATAAAATTGCAAACCTGGTTGTGTGGTAAACACTTCAAGTATACGCCCACTCATTGGTTCTTTAATTTTTGCAACATATTGGGATTGATGCTCCATTACAGAAGATAATATATAACAAAGATCGTAACCGCCAATAGCAATTTCTTTAATTCGCTCACCGATTTGATGAGGCTCACGAAAATCGAATGGAGTACCTTTAACTTCTGCTATTTTACCAGTAGGAAGTAAATCGTTATCCGTAACGACATAAAAATCAGAAAAAATTTGCAATCTATGACCCAATACGCTCCCATTTCCTGCACCCGCTAAATTCCAGTAGGCATGGTTAGTCAAATCAACCGGTGTGGCTTGATCGGTTTCGGCTTGAAAACTAATTTTTAATTCGTTGTTTAGCGTTAGAGTATAAGTCACTTTAATGTCGAGATTTCCAGGATATCCTTGATCACCATCAGGACTTAAATAAAAAAAACTGACACTTGTTTTGTCTTCTAAATTTACAACCTTGGCTCGCCACACCTTTTTATCCAAGCCCTCTTCTCCTCCATGCAAATGATGCGCAAAATTTTTATTTTTACTTAAAAAATAATCTTTTTTTAGATAATTAAAATGTGCATTAGCAATACGATTGGCGACACGACCTATTGTCGCTCCAAAATAAAATTCATGGTTTAAATAATCATCGAGATGATCAAATCCTAAAGTTAATTCCTGCCTCTTACCTTTTGAGTTCGGAACTTTTACTGAAGTTAAAGTAGCTCCATAATTTATAACACTGATACACATTCCATTTGAATTAGATAATGTATATTGCGTTATCAGTTGGCCATCAGGTAACTTACCAAAAATAGTCAATTCACAAACAATTTCTGGCATATTAATTTCTTATCCTCAAAATAATTTAGGCATTATTGTTCGGGGAATAATAGCGCCTGGTTGAGTTATAACTTTTGCAGCAAGCTCATGACCATATAGGCATGATTTGACCGGATCAAAGCCTAATAGGCGCGCTGCTAAATAAGCACTATTAAACGAATCCCCAGCCGCCGTGGTATCAATTATTTTATCCACTAAACAGCTTGAAACTCTCTGTTGATGATTAGCGGTAGCAACTAAAGCAGGCTCGGCTCCACATTTAACGACTATTTCGGACACTCCATTTTTGAGCAATCGCTGCACACAAGCCTCTGGAGTAGCATCACCAAATACTAATTGATCATCAATAAAAGTCGGTAAAGCAATATTTACATATTTTAAAAAAGCTTGAATCACTTTTTTTGCAGACTCGGAACTAGGCCATAGTGAGAGTCGATAATTCGTATCAAAAATAATTTGTGCACCTGCTTTTTTAGCTTTTTGTAAAATATCTGCTAAATATTCTCGACTCGCTGCATCGAGTATCGCTAAAGTAATTCCTGAAAAATAGAGGTAATCCATACCTGCTAATTGCTGGTATAAATTTGCTCGGTTATCGCCTTTAAATAATTCTCGCGCTGCCGAATCCGATCGATAAAAATAGAAGGTTCTTTCGCCTTTATTATCGGTACGAATTAAATACAGTCCAGGTAGTTTATTCTCTATGCGACGAATTAAATCAGTTTTAACACCCTCAGTTTGCCAATCCAATAACATCTGATCACTATAGACATCCTGTCCTAAGGCGGTGACATAATGAATATCCAAAATTTGGTTTTGCAACAATCGGCGCAAATAAATCGCAAAATTTAAGGTATCTCCCGCATATGCAAGTGATAATGAAGTGGGGGTTTGCTGTGATAATTCCAGCATTGCTTCACCAATCACACCAATTTGCTTAATTTTAGTCATAAACAACTTTAGTTAGATTGTGTCTTAGAGGACTTACCTTTGCTAACATTTGTCTGGCAAAAAAGAGTAGAGTATTATGAATTATAATTTTATAGGACATCGATGCTTACTTTAATTGATATTCTAAGCCAAAATCGTATCATACCGATTATTGTAATCGATAAAGTAGAACATGCAATTCCTTTAGCTGAAATACTGCTAAAATCTGGATTTAAGGTTTTAGAAATTACCTTACGCACGGCTTGCGCTTTAGCCGCTATCGAGAAAATAAATACTACCTTTCCAGAAGCTTTAGTCGGGGCAGGCACTATTGTCGATGCTAAGCAATTCTCACAGATAAAATCTGTAGGTGCAAAATTTGCGATTAGTCCTGGTTTAAATAAAACTTTAGTGCTAGAAGCTGAAAAGCATAATATTCCCTATATGCCAGGTATTGCTACCGTTAGTGAAGCACTATTAGCTCATCAGCTCAGGCTAAAATTTCTTAAATTTTTCCCTGCTGAAAGCCTAGGTGGCATCAAAACACTGAGAGCCATTGCAGAAATTCTACCTTTACGTTTCTGCCCAACCGGCGGCATACATGCTGATAATCTTCTTAACTATCTGAACTTGGCTTATGTTTCTTGTGTAGGTGGAACTTGGATAGCTCCCCGAAAGCTTATTGCAAAAGGATCATTCGATGAAATAGCTAAGTTAGCTCATCAAACTCAATCAGCTTTAAAAACAATTTCTATTTAATTAAAAATAAAAAATTAATAACTATTGATTAATCATTAAGGTCTACTAAACTTTTCTTAGATTTTCTTATAGATTGCTAGTTAACATGGATATTCGACAATTTAGAGTAGTAAAAACCTATCACTCAAAACTTATTTGCTATTTGGCTTATTTTTTTCTGTCTTTTTTTCCAACTTGCACTATTGCTGAGGTAATTAGTGTATTTTCTCCTGGTCAAGTCGAACGACAATTACGAAATACAGTCAATATTCAGCCGCCACGAGCTTAATGTTGAGCATCTTAAATTATTTTTCTACACACAAAACTCGTGACAAAGAATTTTTTTTATTCCTAGAGTCCAAGAATTCCTACTCGTGGTATACCTGTTGGTAATGCAGGTAAAGTTACACCTCCTACTACAGGCAGTGACCCATTAACAGGAACACCAAATACAGAACCTGTTGGGGACTCTAATCCAAGGATCTGACCATTTCTTTCTAAGACTTGTACGCCTTGTGTTCCTAATATTCCAGCGGCTGCTAAATCGGCTACATCTTGCTGGCTAAGAGCACGGGCAACTATACCTTCTTGCCCTAATACATTTCCAGCCAAGGTGATACCGCCACTGCTTCCGAGTAAATCAACTAGATTTAAACCGCCAGGTCCTGTCCCACCTGTACCACCTGTCGTACCCGTAGCTCCAGTAGCCCCGAGCCCACCCATACCGCCGCCACTACCGCCGCCACAACCCGTTAATAAAACAGAAGTAGCTAAAACCCCTGCAATTAAGTAAGCAGTTGTTTCTGATTTCTTCATAGAAAACTCCCTTTAATGGCTATTAAAGAATAAAATAATGCACTTTATCGTAGAAGTTAAACCAAATAGTGTCAAATTAGACTAATTATGTAAATTTAATGGGCAAAATAATCAAAAAAGATTTGTTTTTAAATAAAATTTGCGTTTTTGAAAAATACACTCTATTAAGTAAACCTTTAAAACAATATGCGCTTAAAAGTTGGTAATATTTGAGACATATTCTTGGTTTTAGATTTGAGATTAAATTCGGTATAATGTTTCGCTCTAACCCAAATAAGGAGAAAGGCACTATGACTATGCAAACGGTGGATACTACGCTTAATGATATTTTGCAAATTAATTACATGCAGCAACTTGATAGACAGCTGAATGAAAACCATTTATTAAAACATCCTTTTTATCAAGCTTGGTCTGCTGGAAAATTGTCATTAGACAATCTTCGTGATTATGCTTGCCAGTATTATCACCATGTGGATGCTTTTCCTCGTTATATCAGTGCCACGCATAGCAATTGTCAAAATTCTGAGGCACGAAAAGTATTATTAGACAATTTAAACGACGAAGAAGGGATGAATGGTCTCGATAGTCATCCGGTTTTATGGTTGCAATTTAGCAAAGGACTCGGTTTATCAGAAGCTGCCGTCACTAGCAGTGCACTTTTTCCCGAAACGAAACAATTTATTGATGAATTTATGGCTCTTTCACGTTCTTCTTATGCAGAAGGCTTAGGTGCTTTATACGCTTACGAACGTCAGATCCCGCAAACAGCTGCCAGTAAAATCACTGGATTGAAACAATTTTATGATATTGTCGATGAACCCACCCTAAAATTTTTCTTAGTCCATCTTGAAGCGGATGTAGAACATGCCGAGGCCACTAAAACACTTATAAAAAATTTACCTATGGAAGAAAAATTAGCAGCAGAAAAAGCAGCTAAAAAAATAGCTAAATCGATTTGGGATATGTTAAGCGGAATACAAACAAGAACGATGACTAATGTTTGTGAAGCTACAGTAGTTTAATCATAAAAATATAATTAGAAGTTTATAAGTTGCATAGCAATTTATAAATTTCTAGTTTTTTTAATATCAACTGCCATCTAATACTGACACACGGCGAATCTTTCCGCCCAACTGCGATAATTTTTCTTCGATGCACTCATAACCGCGGTCTATATGATAAATTCTATTTACGGTCGTTTCACCTTCAGCTGTTAAACCTGCCAATACCAAACTCGCTGAAGCCCGTAAATCTGTAGCCATAACTTCTGCGCCTGTTAATTTATTGACACCTTTACAGATTGCAACATTACCTTTTAAGATAATGTCAGCACCCATTCGGCGCATTTCTTGCACATGCATAAAACGGTTTTCAAACACTGTTTCAGTAATAATTCCGGTTCCTTCCGCTGTAATATTAAGCGCCATAATTTGCGCTTGTGCATCAGTCGGAAAAGCAGGATAGGGTGCAGTACTCACATTAACGGCTTTGGCGCGTTTATTCCGCATATCAAGTTCGATCCAGTGATCCCCAATAGCAATTTCTGCCCCTGCTTGACGCAACGTATAAATAACCGCATCTAAAGTGTTTGCCTGAATATCTTTTAGACGAATAAAACCTCGTGTGCAAGCAACTGCAATTAAATAAGTAGCCGCTTCTATTCGATCCGGCAAAATTCGATAATAACCTCCAGTTAATTGCTCTACACCTTCGATAGTAATTGTATCTGTTCCTGCATCACTAATATTTGCCCCAATGCTATTCAAAAAATTGGCTAAATCAACAACTTCTGGCTCACGCGCCGCATTTTTGATGACAGTTTTACCTTTCGCTAAGGTCGCTGCCATCATTAAATTTTCAGTTCCAGTGACCGTAATCGTATCAAGTTCGATGAATGCACCTTGCAAGCGTCCTTTAGTTTTAGCTTTAATATATCCATTTTCTATTTCAATTTTTGCACCCATGGCTTCAAGTCCTTGAATATGTAAATTGACGGGACGTGTACCAATCGCACAACCACCAGGAAGTGAGACGATAGCTTCACCACAACGGGCGAGTAATGCACCTAGAGCTAAAATGGATGCACGCATTTTTCTTACTAATGCATAGGGTGCATAGGAATCAATCAGTTCGCGAGAACGCACTTCTAAACTCATGCGCTCACCTATGGTAAATTGTGCTCCCATACCACTTAAAAGTTCTACCATGGTGGTAACATCCTGTAGGTGGGGAACATTAAATAAAGTAATAGGTTCCTCTGATAATAAGCACGCTGCTAAAATAGGTAAGGTTGCATTTTTCGCACCAGAAATTCTGACTTCACCTTGTAATGGGATGCCACCTCTAATAATTAGTTTATCCACCATTTATCTCTCTATCTCTATTTTTATACCTAGTACATTTATCCATGCGCAGCATTTCTTTAAATATGTATCTTTTGAGTAGAAATTCCCAAGACAGGTTAGATACTTATCTTGGATGAGCATTTGAGCTTTTTTTGCTTTAGATCTATCCATCACGAGGAGCGATTTATAGGCAATATTTTTTCTAAATCTGATACTCGAATGATGGCAAACATTTGTGGAGGTAGAGCTACAAAACGAATTTTTTGATCACGTTGTTTTAGCATTCGTGTCCAAGCAATCAATAAGGCCACTCCACTACTATCACTTTGAGTAACATCTTCTAGATTAAAAAGAACCAACGAAGTTTTATCATTTTTTAAGATATTTTGGCTGAGCTGCCACATACCCGGTACGGTATAGATATTTAAAGCCCCTGATAAGACATAATGGTCTTTTTTAAACTTTAAGGATGGCTTGTTCATCTAAATTAATCACTTTGATTATTATGTTGCGCGAGTTTACCTATAAGACCGTCGATACCACTCTGCCGCAACTCTTCAACAAATTGAGAGCGAAAACTTTCTATGATACTCACTCCATCCACACTAAAATCATAAAGCTTCCATTGACCTTGCACTCGTAGCATTCGATAATTAAGATTAATCTGAGGACCTGATTCTCGAATGACGCGACTTTTAACTTCTACATAAGATTGATTATTAAAATCTTCGCGTAATGGTAAAAAAATTACGCGTTCATTAGTGTACTGGGCCAAGGCACTTGAATAAGTACGAACAAGTAACGTAACAAATTGATCCTCAAAAGCTTGTTGTTGAACGCGCGTGGCATTGGACCAAGCACGACCCAAGGCTTTACTCGACATACTCTCTACATCAACATGCGGCAATAAAATTTGGTCAACGATACCATAAACAATCTGTGGCTTTGTTTTAAGTGTGGCTTGATTTCGTTGCAGCTCTGAAATTAACTGATTCGAAGTATTTTGTAGCACTTCTATAGGCGATGAAATCGCCCAAGCCATTGTACACATGAATAACCCAAGCAATGCGACTATAACTTTTTTCACTTTTTTCCCCCTGAATTCTTTAAGCTAAATATTAATTGGCCAATAAGATCTTCTAAAATTAATGCGGGATGCGTATCTTGTACAATAGCATTATTATTTAAAAAAGTTTGAGCAAATCCTGGTGTCAAGCTAATATAATTTGCTCCTAATAAGCCTTGAGTTAAAATACTTGCAGAAGTATCTACAGGCAATTGTTTATACTTTGAATCAATTTTCATCGTCACGATAGCTTTAAATTGAACGTTATCAAGTTTTATTGCGCTTACTTCCCCAATATGAACCCCTGCTAGAGACACGGGCGAGCGTACTTTTAATCCACCCACATTATCAAAAGCAGCTGTAATGTTATATCCATTTTCACCTATGGAGCTACTTAATCCACTTACCTTAAAAGCCAAAACTAATAAAGCAAGTATCCCAAATAACATAAAAAAACCAACCCAAATTTCTATTATTCTCTCGCGCACTTACCAACCCCCCATCATCACTGCGGTTAATACAAAATCCAAGCCTAATACAGCCAGGGAAGAATACACAACGGTACGCGTTGTTGCTCGACCAATTCCTTGAGCAGTTGGAACTGTATCATATCCTTGAAACACAGCTATCCATGTAACAACACCACCAAATACTATGCTTTTTATAATTCCATTCACTATATCATCATGAAAATTAACGGCAGATTGCATAGCACTCCAAAATGTTCCACTATCCACGCCCAACCAAACGACACCCACTAAATATCCGCCCCACACTGCAACTGCACTAAAAATAATCATTAATAGGGGCATACTGATAAAACCACCCCAAAACCGCGGTGAAATCACACGCCATAATGGATCCACACCCATCATTTCCATACATGCAAGTTGTTCCGTAGATTTCATCAAACCAATTTCTGCTGTCAATGCTGAACCCGCACGACCTGCAAACAATAATGCCGTAACCACTGGTCCTAATTCTCTTACCACGCTTAAAGCAACCAATTGCCCTAATTGTTGACTTGCACCAAATTTATTTAAAGTATTATAGCCTTGCAATCCCACTACCATGCCAATAAATAACCCTGATAAGACAATAATGATTAAAGATAGTACTCCAATAAAAAATAGTTGTTCGATTAACAAAGGAAAACTTTTTTTAAACCGTGGTTTACGTATTAATAAATGCGCTAAAAAAATCCCGGAACGACCAATGCTCATTAATAGCTGTAGACCAAACTGACCCAATAATCGAAATTTTTCTAATATCAACATATATTAATGCAGTAACTCTTGGCTGTACTCAATAGCGGGATAATGAAAAGGGACTACGCCATCAGGTAACCCTTGTAAAAATTGTTGAACCTCTGGATCCTTATCTATGTGTACTTTCTCTGGCGTACCATGACCAATAATTTTTCCGCTAGCAATCACATAAATATAGTCTGCTATACTTAGCGCTTCTTTTACATCATGAGAAACTAAGATCGTTGTAATACCCAAGGCTTTGTTTAAATCTGAAATAAGTTTTACAATCACGCCAAGTGCAATGGGGTCCAAACCTGTGAAAGGTTCGTCATACATAATAAGCTCTGGATCTAGAACAATCGCTCGCGCTAAAGCGACACGCCGTGCCATACCACCTGAAAGTTGATTAGGCATAAGATTTTTAGCACCACGTAAGCCTACAGATTGTAATTTCATCAATACAATATCACGAATCATAAAATCGGGTAGTTCGGTATGTTCTCTTAAAGGAAAAGCAACATTTTCAAAAACATTTAGATTGGTAAATAATGCTCCGCTTTGAAATAAGATACCCATTTTACGACGTAATTCATAAAGTTGCGCTCGAGGCAGTTTATTTATTAACTTACCATCGACATGGATATTGCCGTGTTCGGGTTTTAGTTGGCCACCTATTAAACGCAGTAACGTAGTCTTACCACATCCACTTGGACCCATAATGGCCGTTATTTTACCCCGCGGAATATTTAATTCGATATCGGAAAAAATAGTGCGTCCGTTACGACTAAAATATAAGTCTCGGATGTTGACGAAATCACTCAAGTTATTCGTCTCCTTTTCTCACTTTTTCTATCAAATAATCAGTTACCTGCAAAAAGCGTGCGGGATCTCCACCTATCATGCTGGGATCAACTTTATATCGATTATCAATAACTAATGTAGGTGCAGCAAGAATTTTATCTTGTTGCATTAAAGTATCACTTCTCAATAATTGTGCATCAATACCTGGGGAAAAACTAGCTATACTTTCAAACTCATGTTGTTTAACCCCATGCTTTATAAAAAATTCTTCTTGAAGCTTAGGATTTGATAAATCTTGTCCTTCAACATGGATAGCTTTAAATATAGCAGGCGTCAATTCTTTTTCGACTCCCAACATTTTGGCAATATAAAAAGCTCTAGCTAAACTGCGCCAACTTGGTTGAAATACTATCGGTACGCGCTCAAATTTTACATAATTTGGCTGGGTTGCAAGCCATTTGTCTAATGTTGGCTCAAAATGATAGCAGGCAGGACAAGCATAACTAAAAAACTCTATCACTTGTACTTGGGTTTTTGGTGCCGATTTCGGAATAATTTCCGACGTAGAAATAACTTCATAATCTTTTCCGGCTTTAAAGCTCGTCGGATGAGCTTTAGAATTATTATCTATTTTCCCACATGATGATAAAATAATAGATAATGTTAAAAACAATAGGCTACGTAATCCCAATCTAAGCATACAGCCCTCTTAATAATAAAAAACTAAAAGCCACTAAACTTCTTCCAAAACTATCATGAGTCTTTTCCCCAGTTAAATGCTCCTTAAGGTATAGCATGCAAATCCCTTTTTCTTAAGGATCACTGGAGACAGTCACTAAACAAACCCCATAGATTTTGTAGCAGGCCTCATAAAATTGGCCAAGCATAACACAGCTTATCAAAAAACGTTAAGCGGGGAAAAGCATACTTAGAAATAAAGCTCATTTTAAGGTTTAAAATATAAATCAATTTACCAAGTAGGTAAAAAAACCATTTTTCTAGCCTGTTTTAAACTTTTTTGCACATTGAATTGACAGCTAGACACATAGTATAGTTTTAAAGAGATAGTATTTTGTCATTTTTTAGATATACCGTGTGCACAAGCATACCCATCTATAAAACTTATACTGAGCAATCGTGATCATCTTGCACTGCAATGGCCAATAAAGTTGAATCTAAAACGCTAATAATCAAAGACAAATATTTTCTTCATAGAATGCGATAAGGATTTAAACAACATGAATAGTTCTTATTAAACTATTTTTTTATGGAGATACACTATGTGGAATATATCAGAACAAATACGCTACCAAATAATTGCGCAATATCGAGATAATACCATTTTGGTCAATATTCTTGGTCAGGGCCTATATTTTATGCGCACAGCCCATCAAATTTTTACTGTACCAACTCTTATTAGTGGCTTCTCATCAGAAGACGCTGCGTTAATAGGTTACATAGTAGGTTCGAGTGTCATAAATCTAAATTTGGATGAAATATGATTTTTTTCTAAAATGATAACTTTTTAGAAAAATCAGCTATAGAAATTGCATGCTGTTTAAGCTTATGTCAAAGTAACTTACGAAAATCTGAATGGGGGAGATTTTAGTGGGAGCAGAAAATCAGGAACTTTTAAAAAGCAAAGTAGCCGAAACTGCATTAGAATATATTAAAGCAGGCTCTATTCTAGGCATAGGAAGTGGTAGCACTGTCAATTTTCTTATTATGGCGTTAGCCCATATTAAACATAAAATTGAAGGAGTAGTCGCAGCTTCTGTAGAAACTGAAAAACGTTTAAAACAATTTAATATCCCTATATTAGATCTAAATTGCACCGGTGAGTTAGCCTTTTATATAGACGGAGCTGATGAAGTCAATCCGCAACTGCAACTTATAAAAGGGGGTGGTGGAGCACTAACACGTGAAAAAATTATCGCCGCTGCAAGCAGAAATTTTATTTGCATCATTGATGAAAGTAAATATGTCGGAATGCTAGGGCAAAAAAGTCTGCCACTAGAGGTTATTCCTATGGCACGCAGCTATGTTGCGAGAGAATTAGTAAAATTGGGAGGCTTTCCTATTTATAGAGAAAAGTTTGTTACCGACAATGGCAACATAATATTAGATACTCAACATTGGGATTTTACAGATCCCATTAAACTTGAGCGTTTATTAAATAATATTCCAGGTGTAGTGAGTAATGGTTTATTCGCCCAGCGTCCTGCAAATATTTTACTTATGGCTAGCAAAGAGGGCATTAAAATTTTTGAAAAATAAATTTTTAATAACGATAATAATCGGATTTATAGGGTCCTTGAGGTTTTACGCCAATGTAATGGGCTTGCTCAGAAGTCAGTTCTGTTAATTTAGCTCCAACTTTCTCTAAATGTAAACGAGCCACTTGTTCGTCCAACGCTTTAGGGAGCATATAAACTTTGCCTTTTTCATAACGATTATTATATTGCCATAATTCAATCTGCGCTAAAACTTGATTGGTAAATGAATTAGACATAACAAAACTTGGATGTCCTGTAGCGCAGCCTAGATTAACTAAACGACCTTCAGCTAATAGTAATAAACGTTTTTTATTTGGAAAATTTATCTGATCAACTTGTGGCTTAATATTTAACCAATTAAATTGACGTAACCCGGCTACATCTATTTCAGAATCAAAATGCCCTATATTACAAACGATGGCTAAATCTTTCATCTGCTGCATATGGGATAAAGTAATAACATCTTTATTTCCAGTGGCCGTTACAAATATATCTCCCAGTTCTGCTACATCATCCATGGTTACGACACGATAACCTTCCATGGCAGCTTGTAATGCACAAATAGGATCAATTTCCGTGATCCATACTGTCGCGCCAAAGGAACGCAAACTCTGAGCACATCCTTTTCCTACATCACCGTAACCACAAACTACGGCAATTTTACCGGCGATCATAACGTCAGTCGCGCGTTTTAAAGCGTCGATTAACGACTCTCTACAGCCATAGAGGTTATCAAATTTAGATTTTGTTACAGAGTCATTCACATTTATCGCTGGAACCAATAATGTTTTTTCTTTTTGCATTTGGTAAAGTCTATGTACACCTGTTGTAGTTTCTTCGGATACTCCTTTTATATCATGTAAAAGTTTAGGATGTTTTTCGTGGAGTAATAAAGTAAGATCGCCCCCATCATCCAATAATAAATTTGGCATCCAAGCATTGGGTCCAATTAAAGTTTGCTCAATACACCACCAAAATTCTTCTTCAGTTTCTCCTTTCCAAGCAAAAACTGGAATATTTCGAGCAGCTATTGCTGCTGCGGCATGATCCTGTGTAGAAAAAATATTGCAAGAAGACCAACGCACTTCTGCGCCCAAATCAAGCAGTGTTTCAATTAAAACGGCTGTTTGTATGGTCATGTGTAAACAACCCGCGATACGAGCGCCTTTTAAAGGTTTTTCGTGCCCGTACTTTTTGCGTAAAGCCATTAAACCTGGCATTTCTGTCTCAGCGATAGTGATTTCTCGACGTCCCCATTCTGCTAAATTTAAATCAGCAACTTTATAGTCAGTAATGCGAGCTTTTAATTTTTCGGCGATCATAAATACTTTCTCAATAACTTAAATAAATATTAAATACCGTTCTTATATTCCAGAGTGGATACTTTGGCAAAGCCGCATAGTGAAGCAAACTAGATGTAATAAAATACATGAGGATTGCAAATTAAGCAGCAACGCAGACAAAAATTCCAATTACAAAGAATAATTTATAATTCTGTTACTTGTTTGATTTCATGGGTTAATAAGTCTGCGCGTAATAATTCCTTCTTATCAATTTTCTCCCAGGGAAAATCTTCGTTTTCACGGCCAAAATGACCATAGGCCGCGGTAGGCTTATAAATAGGTCTTAATAAATTAAGCATTTTAATTAAACCTCTTGGTCTTAAATCAAAATGCTGTTGAATTAACTCAACGATTCGTTTATCCGGTAATTTAGCCGTACCAAATGTATTAATATTTATGGATGTGGGTTCCGCAATACCGATAGCATAAGAAACCTGTATTTCACAGCGATCAGCCAACCCTGCAGCAACAATATTTTTGGCAACATAACGTGCCGCATAAGCTGCCGAACGGTCGACTTTACTCGGATCCTTACCGGAAAAACAACCCCCACCATGGCGAGCCATACCACCATACGTATCTACGATTATTTTACGTCCTGTCAATCCTGTATCACCCAAAGGTCCGCCAATAACAAAACGGCCCGTAGGATTTATATAATATTTTGTGGTTTTTGTTAACCAAGCTGTTGGAAAAATAGGTTTTATAATTTCTTCCATTACGGCTTCTTTCAGCTCGTCATAAGCAATATCGGGGGCATGTTGAGTAGAAAGCACGATAGCTTCCACGCCAATAGGTTTACCCTTTTGATAACGTAAACTTACCTGGCTTTTAGCATCAGGCCGCAACCAATTCAGACTGTTATTTTTACGTAACTTTGCCTGGCGTTCCATCAAACGATGCGCATAAGTAATAGCCGCAGGCATAAGTACATCGGTTTCATTACTTGCATAACCGAACATTAAACCCTGATCGCCTGCACCTTGCTCCAATTTATTGAACTTATCCACTCCCTGAGCAATATCAGGCGATTGTTTACCAATAGCAGTCATAACAGCGCAGGATTCCCAGTCGAATCCCATTGATGAGCTATTGTAGCCAATCTCCTTTACGGTTTCTCTGACAATTTGCTCCACATCAACCCAAGCTGTTGTTGTTACCTCGCCAGCTACTAGCACCATACCCGTCTTAACTAGCGCTTCGCAGGCAACTCGTGCATTTTTATCTTGAAGTAAAATTGCGTCTAAAACTGCGTCAGAAATTTGATCGGCAATCTTATCCGGATGCCCTTCTGATACTGATTCCGAAGTAAAAGTTGTGTAACTATCCATTTTTTATTCTCAAACTTATAAAAAAGAGAAGTGTGATTAAAACCGAGCTTTAAAGCTAAAAAAGAAGTATATACTAGCGAATCTTTTTTAAAATAGCCAATTAAGATATTGACTGAATCAATTTAGAACAACTTCTAATTAAGCACGTGGTTCTCGCATTAAAAATGTAGTGATAAAAGCAATACAAAACCCGATGGGTATAATGAGTAAAGCGCGATGATAATCACTGGAGGAATAGATTCTAAATTGATTTAATACCGTTCCTCGAAAATTTGCATCCATCAGCCAACCAAATAAAGGTTGAAAAACCGCGTAGCCTGCAATTGCCATAAAAGATACGACACTAACTGAGGTGGCAGTAAGACTTTTCGGATTACTGGCAGCAACTAAAGGATAACTCAACACCTGACTACTAGTAAAAAAACCTAAAGCAAAAAATAGCGAAGCGATAGTTAAAATAGAAAACCCTGGTACACAGATAATTGTAATAACTATTAACTGGGAAATTATGACCCCTAACATCATAAGGGGTATACGCTTTTGAATTTTATCAGATGCCCATCCTACAACAGGACCACCAATGATCGTCCCTATAAAAAGCAAGCTTGGTGCAAATGATGCTTCTGTTGCAGAAAAATGATCCACTTGCTGCAAAAATAAACTCCCCCAAATAGCACCTAAAAGCGCAACGGGTAAATTGAGCAAGGAAACATACAACCCACATAAACTATTTTGTGGATTTAAATAGGCGAGTCGCCAACTTTTAAAAAGTCCCAATTTAGAAAGCTCTTGATGCGAATTTTTTTGTTCTTGATGTAAATTGGCTGGGTAATCTTGAACGAAACTTAAAATTACTAAGAAAATAATAACGCCTAAACTTGCATCAAAAAATAAAGCATGGCGCCAACCTACTAATTCCACCAATAAAGTCAAAGGCGTTTGCGCTACCATCCCCCCCATCATGGCCATCGTAACGATTAAGCCACTAACTAAAGCCATATTTTTTGCGGGAAACCAACGCGATGCGAGTCGGATACTGCTTAGAAAACAAAAAGCGCTACCGATACCGCTCATGAACCGAAATATAGATGCCCATACAAATGAACTTGTCATTGCAAAAGCAACAATACCAATAATGCAAATAAACAAAGAAGAAAGAATAATTTTATGTGTAGAAAATCGGTCTAACAAAGCCCCCGCAATCGGTAAAAATAATAAATTGGCGTAAAAGTAATAAGCCGATAACTTACCCAGTCCAGTTGCATTAAGAGAAAAGGCATGCATCAAATCGGCACTGATAGCATTGAACATATTCATTTGAATAAATTCATAGAAAAAAAACAGTGCCGCTGAAAAACAAACTATCCATGGCAGTTTTTTATCCATTATTGAAACATTCTCATGAACAGCTGAAGTCAGCATAGATTATTCTCTCGAATAAAAGGTTGGCAAAAGGTCTCACGTAAGCAACACGCAGCAAGTAAACTCACTAAAAAGGCTATCGGCATAATAGCCATACCATAACGATAATTACTGGGTGAATAGAAAGGTGCGCCTTGTAAGAAGGTTTGATCCCAATGTAGATCGATTAACCACCCAAATAAGGGTTGGAATACGGCACCGCCACCCATAATTAGAATTGAAGCTAAACTCGTAGAAGTGCCTGTCAAATGTCTAGGATTGCTTTCTGCAATTAACGGATAGCTAATAATTTGTGTACTAGTAAAAAAGCCTAATAATAAAAATAAAATAAGCAAGGTATAATAATGTAATACGGGTGTAAACATAATAATTAGCAAAACCAGTAAAGAAAACATAGCACCAATAATCATCAACAACCTTCGCCTACCAATAAAGTCAGAGAACCAACCTACCAAAGGTGAGCCAATGATAGTCCCTAAAAAGATCATGGTTGCAACTAATGAAGCTCGGGTTTTCTCAAGGTGATGCACTTGAGTTAAATACAAAGTCCCCCATAATGCACCCAACAAAATAATTGGTAAATTTAAAAGACAAGTATAAATTCCTGCTAAAGTATTCTGTTTATTCTGTAAGGATAAACTAATACTTTTGATTACAGAAATAGGCTTAGTGGCTTTATTTTCCGCCATTTTCTGTGATAGCTGATGCTTCGGATAGTCATAAACGAAGAAGTAAACCAATAGGGTAATTAATATCCCTAGTCCGGCATTCATCATTACAGCAGTGCGCCATCCTAATGCATGTACAACCAGAGCGAAAGGGGTTTGCGCCACTATTCCACCGGCCATGGCAATAGTAATGATAATACCAATCACCAACGCTAATCGCTGAGAAGAAAACCATCGCGTCGCTAACTTAATACAGCTTAAAAAGCAAAAGGCGTTACCTATCCCGGCTATAAAATGACTAAAAGCCGCTATTTCAAAAGATCGGCTTAAAGAAAACAAAATAGTAGAAAGAACAACCATAACCATCGCACTGAGTATAATAGTACGAATTGAAAAGCGATCGACTAAGATTCCAGCAAATAATAAAAAAATAACATCTGCATAAAAGTAAGTAGCAGATAAAAAACCTAATTGACTCGCATTTATTGAAAAATCATACATTAACTCTTGGCTAATGGAGTTGAACATACCCATCTGGATAAATTCGTAAAAGAAGAAGAGTGCGGCCGAAAGACAAACCAGCCAGGGTTGAATCTTAGAAAAACTGAGATAGTCACAAATTCGCTTTAAGGTAGTTATGGCCATTAATGCCTCAAATAGAGAATAGACTTATAAACTTCTGTCTTTTATTTTTAGGGACTATTTGGGAAGCGTAGTGTATAACAAGGTCAGTGTTTTGTCCAAGTTAAATCAAACCTCCTATACTGCTGTAATGCCGAATGCACTGCCTGAACTATCATTTGAGAGCTCATCATCATTATGGACTTCAACTTGTATTTGAGAAGCTTTAAAAGAAGGTTCAAAAAAAGTTGCTTTTAATGAAGATAAAGATTTCTCAGTTGCCATAACTCTTGCTTGCATTAATAGACTATCATCCTCTTGGATACGATTACTGGCATAAGAATTCATGAAAGCAGCAATACTAGCAATACGAGAGACACATGAATCAGTAAATACCAAAGCCGCGTTACCCAAGGCATTGATAATTAGTGCCAAAAATTCCACTATCTGCCCTAAATAATATTTTGTATCTTTTGTTAAGTTAGAATTAGAGTTCCTTTCATTAAATAAACTATTACACCAAGCAAGTGCCGTTTTCAAGGTAAAGGGTAAATCCCCTAAAATTGCGGCTATTGTTATGGCATCCGCAGCAACCCAACCTAATAGCCCAGCCAAAGTTTTTGTCCCAGTGAAATCAAGATAAATCAAACCAAAAAAGGCAACAGCCATAACCAATACCTTAAAAATATAAACAAAAAACTGAGTAACGGTTATATTTTGCCATTTTTCTTGAATATTCCCTTTGAAATCTTCCCATGAAAACTGCGACTTTAAAACGCCATAAAAGGTCCTTAGCATAACGATGGTTAAGCCAATTAATAACGCAGCGGCTAATACCCCCAAGAGAGCGACAGTCAAATGTGGACATGTTGCGGCCAATGCCGGACAAATAAGCGCTATCATGTTTGTACCTTCAAGGTAGGTAATTGCAGCTGCTGCAATTCCCACGGATAAAGAAAGAAACCCAGCAGGTAAAAGTAGAAACTTCTTACTTCTAGATAATTGTAGATGATTATCTTTTTTGCAAAGATCTTGAAAAAATTGTGGAATATGCTGTGAGAAAAGCTGGAAATTGGCTCGGGTTCCCGCTAGGAAAATTAGCAAGCTTAGAGGAATCACAAATCCCAAAGGCAAACTAAATCCTACTAGTAAGATGAAAATAGCTCCGCCTGTACTTAATCCACACGCTAATGATGCAATCAATCCGATACTAAAACCACATCCATAAAGAAGTTTGTCAGACCAGAAAGAAAAAGTAGAAATTAATTTAACGGCCTCTAAAAATACATTGTCAATTTTAGATGAGTAGTTAAATTTTTTATATTTTAAAAATTTATCAATAACTTTTATTAAAGATTTCTTTTTAATAGCTGAATCAATATCATCATCCTGATAGATTTTTTCTAAGCAATTCAGTGAATGTTCGATCAATTTTTTTTCATTATTATCTTCAGCAACCTGCCAAAATCTCTGTAAGTTTTGCACAACCATAGTATATAAACCACGGTGTATATACTTTCTAGTAGGCTTAGATATCTTATTTTTAAACTTCATTAATTGACGTATTTTTTTTCTTTCGACCTCATCAATTTCATCCCAATTTTCTACGAAATCAGACCAGGCTAAAATAAAACATAAACATTCAAATAAATTTTTTAACTCCACTTCAGAGTTAAACTTGTTTACATCAGAATTATTATTTTTAACACGCTGTAATTTCTTATTAGTTCTTTCACTTTGAATATTTTTGCCAAAAGTTAACTGGGCAGCTAATCCTGATGAATAAAAATTTTTAACATACCCATTAGAATAGGTATCTGGAGCTTTATTTGGCATAAAATACACTTCCTAACAAAAGCTGTTACTAAAAAACCCTGTATCATAGATTTATATTAAGCATATAAAATTAAGAAAATATTAAAAGGGCTAAAAATATTCTAGTTTATAGGTTCTGTGCACGAAGGGTAGATCTTAAAAAATTAGCTAAAGCTAAATAGCTGCTAATTTAAAGTGTTTTCTGCAAACTGCAATATAACGTTCATTCCCGCCAATTTCAATTTGTTTTCCCTTGGTTACTTTATGGTTCTCAGCATCAAATCTGATATTCATAATCGCTTTGCGGCCACAATAACAGACAGTTTTTATCTCGTTGATCTCATCAGCCCATATCAATAAATAAAGACTCCCTTCAAAAGGCTCAGCTTGAAAATCACTCCGCAATCCATAACATAAAACTGGGATATTTAACCGATCAACCACCATCGTCAATTGTAATACTTGTTTTTTCGTCAAAAATTGCGCTTCATCAATTAAGACACATTTTAATTCTTGTTTTTGCCTTAAATAAGTCTGCACATGTTCAAGTAAATCATCTTTTAACGTGAATAAATTCGCCTCTGCGTTTAGACCAATCCTTGAACTTATGCACCCCACTTTATGTCGATCATCGATAGTTGGAGCAAACAATAAAGTTTGCATGCCACGTTCTTGATAATTATAGCTTGCTTGCAGTAAAGCAGTGCTTTTACCAGCATTCATAGCAGAATAGTAAAAATAGAGCTTAGCCATAATTGAAAATATAATGAATAAAAGTTTAGGTTATAATACATTAATATTGAAAATGGGAGAATCTTTATGGCACTAACCCCCTCCAACATGATTGATTTAGAGACCAAGGCTCCAGATTTTAAATTGTTGGATACAGTTACTGGCAAACCCTACGACTTAAAAGAAACCAAAAATTCCAAAGCAACGGTCATTATGTTTATTTGCAATCACTGTCCGTATGTAAAGCACGTCATACTTGAGCTTGTCAAACTCGCAAAAGATTACCAATCTAAAGGTATAGCCTTTATAGCTATTAATGCTAATGATGTCATAGCTTATCCAGAAGATGCTCCTAAAAAAATGACTCAATTAGCTAAACAATTAGGGTTTAGTTTCCCCTATCTCTATGATGAAACGCAGTCTATAGCTAAAGCCTATCAAGCAGCTTGCACACCTGATTTTTTTATTTTCAATAAAAACCTCTTATGTGTCTATCGAGGTCAGTTAGATGGATCCCGACCTGGAAATAAAATTCCAGTAACGGGTAAGGATATTCGCTCAGCCTTAGATAATATTCTTCAAGGAAAACCTGTTAGTCCACAACAACAACCGAGTATGGGTTGTAATATAAAATGGAAATAGAAATTTAATTTTAATTTATCTCCACCATTTCAGAGAAAAATGCAATTTACTTACATTATTTAAGTCAACTATTTCACCATTTTCTGAAACTTTTCCACTCTCTGTGCTACAAGCAATTTTGAGATAATTAAATTCGTTGATGCAACTTTCAGCTTGATTAGATAGAATCAAAATATTATCTAATAACTTTTTAATTTCCTCATGTTTTTTTAACCTATCGACTATAGATTGGCGAGAATCGAGGACGTTTAACGAATTCAAATTAATTGAATGATCTTGTATTTTATTTTTAAAAAAATTAATATCTTTTTTAATACCATACAACTTATCTATATTTTCTACGTTAGGCACTGGCTTTTCAGTAATTTTCTTAAATTTTTCTTCCAATAATTTTAAATACAATTTTTCTGATAAACGCTCATTGAATCCTTTCTCGAATACACGAGCTGGGCTTATACCCGAAAAAATAAAATTCCACCATTTTAATTTAGTAATTTTATTCCTAATAAACTCGAAGGTAAATTCTTCTTGAAAATTTAAAAGAAAGATTTTAACAAATTTATCTTTATGGCTTTGATTACAAAAATAATAATTGCCTGTGAAATAATTTAATAATTTTTTAAGCATATTAGTATTTTTTTCCAAATAACTATTTCTAATTAATGCAGAATCGAGATTGACCTGGAAAAATGTACTTATATCATCTGAAAGTAATTTAAAAACTTGTTGAGCATTATTATTAGAAATAAAATCATCCAAAAAAACAAGTTTTGAAAATACAATTTCTTTTTGCTTTTTAGCTTGTATGTTTAGTAAACAATATTTATTATCAAAAGCTAAAGTTTTTTGCTCAAACAGAATTAATGCACTTTCTAAAAATTTGCCAATATTTTCCCTGCTAAAATTTTCCTTAATCTTTCTGTAACAATCATCTAAAAATCTTACGTAATCTGAAAAGACACCTAAATCTTCAGAAAATTTATCTATTTTTTCTAATGTCTCTCTTATTTTATTGATAGAAATTAGAATATGTTTAGAAAATCTAATTAATTGTTGAAACTTTTCATAATCAACTGTTTTGAGAAATGCAGTTAAAAGGCTATCTTTACTCGCTTCAAAGAAAGGAAGTTTTATATTTACTGATTGAGAAACAAATGTTTTCTTATAAATTTCAATTGTTTTTAGAATTCGTAATTTATCGGGGAGAAACAACTTACTTATTTTTTGACGATTCCGATCCTTTTTAGTATTTTCTATCTTTTGTTCAATATTACGTTGTCTAGCATCCTCATCTTCTTTATCAACAAAAAGATCATATTCATATATTTTAATTTTTCTTTTTAAATTATTTAAATAAGACTCTTCATCGATTTCTATTTTTCCTAAACATTCTAACTCTTGTTTAAACAATTTTTCCTGCAATAATTTTCTTTTAATTTTTTTGGGATATACAATTTCTAAATTAATATTATCTAAAAAACATCGGTACCAATTAAAAAACTCATAACCTTTCCCTTCTTCATCAAACTCAATAATTCGCGGTTTAAGTTTTTTCTTCTGTCTAGGAAAAATGTCTTTAAAAACAGGGGCAAGAGATTTCTTTAATTCCGTATCGGAATTCGCATCGTTATTTTTAGCATATGCTTTCAGAGAAGAAAGATTGTCAAATATTTTTTGCTCCTGTAAATTATGCCAATTTTTTATTAAATTAAGCAAAACCTTCTCTATAAAACCCGCCTTTTCCGTATTAAATTTATTTGTAATATAAAAAAAGGTTCTGTCTATGAAAGTTGTTATTAGAGAAATATTAATGGAGGGTGACTTGAGATCTATTTTCTTAATCCAATCCCGTATTACAAGTAAGTTTTCAGAAGGTCTATTTGATATTTCATCAATGATTGTGTGCTTTTGTTTTTCTGCTTTCTGAATAAGAGCTAAGCTTTCGGTTTCAGTTGTCATTTGATTTCTCAATATTATTTTTTATTATAATTAATTAACTGAATTTTTATCTTATATTTACTCCATAAATATTAAAAATTAATTTACTAGTATTAGAAATGGAAAAGAGTGACGAGATGAATCAGTTGCAGAGGAAGTTGAAGCAGAAGGATAAAAACTTACTTGGCCAATGTTATGAGATGCTATGGTTTTGTTTATTTTTTCTTTTGAGCGATTACTATTATGCAATTTAAACTTTTTTAATTGATTCAATTGAGCAACTATATATTGATTAAATTCATTTAGAATATTAACTACAACATCGTTTTTATAAGGTGAAAAAGCTTTTAATAATGTAATTATTTTTTCAACTAAATTTTCATTGTTATTATTAAATAACTTGGTTTTCAATTCCTCTGTTTGACTAATAACACCAGGTAAACATAATTGTTCCGCCCAGGTATGAGCAAAAGTTGTTTTATTCAGCCATGGCCAACGTACAATTCCGTAAGTAAACAATAAGGGCCAAAAACTTTGTTTTGATATAAAATTATTAATATTGTCGAAAGATGGAGTATCACCTAAATCGGCTTTTAATTTTTTTATGGAAAAATCAATATTGAAGTAGCCTCGATGAAATATTTTGTAAGACAAACTAATTTTATTAATCTCAGATTTTGCTAACCAATAATCCTTTTTTTCTATTTCATTATTAATTCTTTTAAACTCGTCAAGTATTTTTGAAATTTGCAATTTCAGTAACGTATCAATAGATTCTTCAAAATCCGCTATATTTTCAGTTATTTTAATTTGACCCGTATCATTTTGATTATGTTGATTGAAAAGCGGTTTAACACAGTTAAGTATTAAATTCCAATCATTTAATTTTTTTTCAATCGACGATAGTTTTTCTTTATCTTTTGTTAATGAATTATTCAAATCTATTTGATAGGTGTCTTCGTCCTTTTTAGAAAATGAAGGTGCAGGAATTTTTTTGATTAAAGTGGTTACTCGGTTTGCGTTATTTTCTGCAAATTCTTCTAAATTTTCTACTGTGTCTGCTGTTATGGCTTTTCCTTTTTCTATAATTTGGTTTGCTGTACTACTTATTTTTTTCCAACCTTCTTTAAAGAATTTTGACGAAAAATTATCAGCGCTAGCCTTTCTTTTAAATGTATCATTATAATTAACTTTAGCATCATCAAGTTTACGCTTTAATTTTTTACTATTAACATCGGTAGTGAAGAAAGTGCCAAAATCAAACTCTTTCAAAATAAGGGCAACTTGAACAGATTCCTGTTGTAAGCTTTTATTTGCTAAATTATCAGTTATTGAGCGTGAAATTTTTTCTTGTATATCTTTTTCAAATTGGTTTAAATCGATTAGGTCGTTCCTAATTAGTCTGTTTAAATTAAAACTATTAGATTTTTTCTTTACTTGTTCATTGTAATCTTTAAAAGCAGAATGCATTATGTGTAAGGCCTGATGCAAATCCTCAGCCTCCATTTGAGCATCCGCAAGACACATTTCAATAAAAATACTGCTAAACAGAATTAATGATGAATCGTTTTTATTTTTTATAATTTCTAAAAGTTGTTTTAACAGATCTTGAAAAAGTAGCTTATTATCTAATTCATGAATAATTCCATAAAAAATTTTTCTGATATCACTTTCATTACTCCCATGCTCTAAATCGTTTATATAGTTTAAATTCGCTTCATTAGGGATATAGTTCTCCTCAGTTACAAACTTTTGTAGCAAGTCTAAGGCACCAATAAATTCTTTATTACAATGTGACTCTTCTTTGCCCGTTTCAATCTTCTCTAACAATTTTATGGATAAATAGAAATAATTCAATTTAAGTTGGTAGCTGTTGAGATTTAAAACCTTACTAATAAAAAATTTCATTTCCTTATAGTTATGTTCTATTATTTTTCCTGAGGTATTTATATATACCCTAGCTAGCATAGGCCTTAGAGTATCAAGATATTTCCGGAGAGGACCACTACCTGGAATTAGCCAATCAGGTAAATCATTTACTATCTGCTCGCAGGTTTTTATTTTATTTTCAAATCGTTGTTTAGCTTTCTCGACGAGAAATGAAGGGAGGTTTAAATTCAGTTCCTCTTCATGTTCAAGACATTTCGACAAATAGTTACGCATTTTTTCATTTTTTATTGAATCTTCGATCAAATTTTGAAGTTTTTCGTCCTTCATATCTCTGCCTTTAATTATTTATATTTTTTTACTATTTAACTTTAATAGATTACATGCAACGCGTAGGTCTAGGCAATCCTGCTAACTTACTGGCTTGCTTAAGTATACCTTTTGGAAATAAATTATTGAGATAAATGCTACTGGCTTTTTCTGAGCCTAATTGCACGGCTAATTGATTAACCAAAATCCTGATCGGAGGAGTCTTATGATATTGCTGATAGAAATTGCGCAAAAAATAGATTACATGCCAATGATCTTTGATAAGTAATAATGCCTCATCTTTTGCTATCTTAGTGGCTACTTGTTCATGCCAATCGGCCGCGTGAACAAGATATCCGAATTGATCGGTCAAAATTTTCTCGCCGTTAACTACTAAACCTGTCATTTCCCCACCTGCTGCCAAAACATTGCAACAAAATATTTTCTAAAGCTGAGATGACGCTAATTTTTAAGCAGACTTTGTTCTCTGCTTAAGAATCCTTTAGAGGATAGTTGAGAAGCTTTTTCTGTTCCAGCCAAATAGAACAAGGATTAAGCTATTCGTAGGCCAAAATCCAGCTATTATAGATAGTATCTTAAAAAGATTTATTTTTTCGCAGCGATCTCTTGTTGTAAAATGAGATCGCTATTGAAATAAATTAATCTCGATTACCGCTGAATGCACCGAGTAAGTTTAATAAACTTAAAAAGATATTATAAAGTGATACGTAAAGCGTAACGGTTGCCATAATGTAGTTAGTTTCACCGCCATGGATGATCTGACTCGTTTGTAGCAAAATAATACCCGATGATAATAAAATAAATACCGCGGACAAGGTGAGCATTAATACAGGTATATGAAAGAATAATGTACCGATACTTGCCAGGAAAGCAACAATCATGCCTACCATCAAAAAACTTGTCATAAAACTAAAATCTTTTTTAGTGGTTAACGCATAAGCAGATAAAGCAAAAAAGATAAGCCCGGTAGCCCCTAAAGACATCATGATTAATTCATGCCCATTGGTGAAACCATGAATATAGTGATTTAAAATAGGACCTAGCGTATATCCCATAAATCCCGTTAAACCAAACACAGATAACAAGCCCCAAGAGCTATTTCGAGTATAATTGGTTAGGAATAATAGACCAAAATATCCGATAAGAGTTACAAAGGGATTTAAGGGCAAGGCATTGGTGAGCATTGCAATCCCCGCTGTTATTGCGCTAAAAATCAGCGTTAGCCCTAGCAGGATATAGGTTTGGCGTAATACCGTATTGGTGGCTAAAACGGATTCTAAGCCTGGATTAAAACGTATTTGACTAGAAGCCATATCACTTCCCTCATAAGTCTATAAATTTAGCTATTCTACCATAAGCAATTTTACGCTAAAAGGTGATAAGCGCTAAATTTCACGGCTATCGTTCATTCCCACAGAGGGTATCGCTCTAAGATAATTGGCATTTTAAAGAAAAGATGGGCTAGAGCAGAAAATGCGGAAGTGTAATCTGAGACATAAAATTTCTTTTTTGGAGCGTTAGATGAAAGGGCGAGCAGCTTGTTTCCTTTAAGTATATTTTTTACCACTTCAGCAACAATATCCGTGGAATCGATAATAACGGTAGCATCGTTATAAAATTGCTTAATATGCTGTTTAATTAAAGGATAGTGTGTACATCCTAAGACCAATGCATCAAGATTATGAAGAGATGACTCATTCAAATAAGACTTAATCGCGTCGGTCATAATAGTTTGGTCAATAAAACCTTCCTCAATCAATGGTACGAGTAAAGGGGTAGCCAGCGTATTTAATTGAATATTAATACCCAATTCATCTAATTTTTTTCTATAGATATTTGAATTAACGGTTTGCTTAGTGCCAATTAAACCTATTGTTTTGTCGATATAATTTTTAGCTAAATATTCGATCATAGGATCAATCACATCGACTACAATCGCTTTGCGACCTACATATTCTTTAACTAGCTCATAAGCAACAGCCGATGCTGAGTTACAAGCAATTAATATAAGCTTGCAATTTTGCTTAAGCAACATATCGCAAATCTTTATGGAATAGGCTTGAATGGCTGCAGCAGACTTATCCCCCCAAGGCGCATGGGCAGTATCTCCAAAATAGACGATAGATTCATTAGGTAACAATTTAGTTACTGCATGGGCAACAGTTAAGCCACCAATACCACTATCAAATATGCCGATAGGTTGTGAATGATTTGAAGACATATCAATACTTTAATAAATTAAAAAGGTAATGCCCAATACAAAAAGAAATAAAGCAAAAAATCTGCGCAAAATATTCCCTGCAATGCGCTTTCCTAGTCCGGTACCTACAGGAACAAAAAGCACACTTCCTACCGATATGCCTAATACCGCAGGCCAATAGACAAATCCCACACTTCCGGATGGAAGATTATGGGCATGCAAGCCAGTTAAAGTAAAAGTTATAGCGCCTAAGACCGCAAGTAATAATACACAGGCCGAAGAAGTCGCAATCGCATGATGCGTAGATAAGCCCAAACGTAAAAAAACTGGAACGGCAATAGCTCCTCCACCAAGACCTAGCATTCCTGAAATAATTCCAATAAAGAAACCTATGGACCACTTTTTGAAAGTATTTAAAACAATGATTTCTTTTTTTACAGTTGGACTTCTATGAAAATATAATTTGAATGCAACCGAAAAAAGAAATAAGCTAAATAATAGTTTCAATGTTTGTGTAGATAGTAATAATGCTAATAAAGCTCCAGTTATTATACCCACTACCATCCCTGGAACTAACTGTTGAAATAAAAGCCAATTAATAGAAAAACTACGCTGTTGATGATAAACAGCAATAAGTGAAGTAAAAATAATAGACGTCAATGCTGTGCTCGTTGCCATATGCATTTGCAAATGGTCAGGAATATTTGCATGTGAAAAAATGCCAAGTAAACCGGGAACTAAAACAGTTCCACCACCTATACCTAATAGTCCCGCTAAAAATCCAGCTAATAATCCTATCGTTACATATAATATAAAAAACATTTAATGGCCAAAAAATAGTTAGTAAAATTTACGTATAAAATTAAGCCAGCGCGTTATTAAAGTTAGCAAATTAAAGACTGCGAGCAAGGATACTTTTTTTGTCCTTGTTCAACTTGCAAAGTAATGTGTTGGATATGAAATTCCTTAGCCAAAAATTGATTGATCTTTAAATATTCTTCATCCGATAGGCCACTTTCTGGCATGATCAAATGCGCAGTTAAAGCGGTTTCTTGCGTACTTAAACCCCAAATATGCAAATCATGGACTTCTTGTACCCCGGGCAACTCTTTTAAATAAGTATATACCGCTTTTTGATTTACTCCATAAGGAACCGCACCTAAAATTAGTTCGACAGATCGTTGTAATAAATTCCAACTACCCCAGGCGATAATACCCACGATTAACAATCCTACTATCGGATCTATCCATAACCAACCAGTAAAATAAATAGCTACGCCCGCTAATACGACACCTAAAGCAATAAGTGCATCATAAGCTAAATGTAAAAATGCTCCTTTAATATTAAGATCAGTAGCACTTTGTCGCATAAATAATAAAGCCGTTCCTCCGTTGATCAATATCCCTATGAAAGCAACTATCATCACGATGATTTCATTAATTTCTTTAGGGTTATTGAGTCTATTAATAGATTCATAAACAATTAAAGCTGATGTTAGAACAAGCAATAAAGCATTAGCCAATGCAGCCAAAATAGTTAATTTTTTATAGCCGTAACTATAGCGTTGTGACGCTCGTCTTTTAACTAAAACACTGGCTCCCCAAGACATCAATAAACCTAAAACATCTCCAAAATTGTGAACAGCATCCGATAATAAACTTACTGAATGGGCAATAAAACCATACATTACTTCTGTTAATAAAAAACTTGAATTTAACAAAATAGCAATAGCAAAGCTTATATTTAAACTAACAAAAGTATTATGGTGATGGTGATGAGGTGCCATAAGCTTAACCTTTAACGATTTCGATATTTTGATCTTTCGGCATAACAAACTGAAATGTCTTTGCAGGCAAATAAGGATTTAATTCAACTTGAGAAAAATTAATTACTGTTTGTTGACCTAATTTGTCGGTCAAACACATCTCATGTAAGCGATCTTTTTGAAAAATCAAAGTAATCGATTGAAATAATGCATTTTTATTTTTAGGAAATAAAGTAAATCCCTGGACACCCATTAGCGGGCGAATAACGAAAAGTTGGGTCAAATTTTTAGGGGATTCACTTAATAATGCCGCAGGAGAATCTGTATCGACTGTTTTTTGTTTTTGGATTGTTATTTGTTGTAAATCAATATCATAAAACAAAATACGTTGACCATCTGCAATTAGTAACTGTTTGTTGGGTTGCATAACTTCCCATCGAAAACAGCCCGGTCGTTGTATCGTCATCTTGCCACTTATTTGCTGTAAAATCTGACCTCTAGAATTCATGATCGTCTGAGTAAAATTAGCTCGAGAGGTTTGTAGATTATTTAATAATTGGCTTAGCTTAGCTTCAGCTAGCACTTGGCTATTAGTAAATAAAAGTAAAACCCCCAAAAAAATGAATCGATATTGATTTAAAAATTTCATAAGTAAATACTATAAAAAAACAATAGAAAAGTTCACTAAAATCTTAAATTATTCGAATATTATATATCTATTATGCTACTAGAAGCGAATTCGCAAAAAGCTTTTTTTTGGCATAATAGCTATTCTTAAAAACCATGCTTAACAATATGCTTTCAATAAAAACACGATTAAAAAATAATTTATCCCCGAATGATACTGCTTAAAGGTATTTTGATTTCATCAAACCCATTCTGTTTTTGGGATTGCTTTTCAGCAACCCAAGCATGCCCATAAATAATTTCCCATGTCGCGGGTAACTTTCCTTCTTTACTACGAAAACATTCATAGGCTTGAATCAATTTTTGTAAGGTCCCTTTGCTAGTTAAACCTCGATGACGATTCTTCGCAATATTTTGTACACCTAATTTTTTTAATTCCTTCATCAAATCTAAGGCCTCTGAATACAATAAAGTAAAATATTCAACATCCATCACCGGATCGACGAAAGGTGTTTGGTGTAAACTATCACCTAAATCATGCATATCAGCAAATAGGTGTACATGCGGTTGCTCATCAATAGTGCTCCAACAATATCTCAATTCTTGCAAAGTATCCGGCCCCACCATGGAGAAAAGTAGCAAACCTTTAGGTTTTAATATACGTCGAATTTCTTTGAGGCTCTTGATAAAATCGTTGCTCCAATGCAACATCAAATTGGAGTAAACTAATTCGAAGCTATGATCACTAAAGGGTAAATTCTCAGCATTTCCATTTACCCAATGGATATCTGTAAGTTGATATTTTTTTTCTTTAACCTGCGCTTGTGCCAGCATTCCATTCGATTTATCTAAGCCTATAATTTTAGCCGTCGGGTATAATTTTTTCAAAAAAGCTTCGAAATAACCCGTTCCACACCCAAGATCTAATATAGTTTGCGGTTGACAGCGAATTCCTTGTAAACGTTCTAATAAAGATTTTCCTACCTGTTGTTGTAAGACAGCAACGGGATCATAAGTGCTTGCCGCTTTATTAAAACGCTGGGCAATTTGTGTTTGATCTAATTGGATTATCATTTATTTTTATCAATTTTAGGCCCAAAGCTATTTGTTCTAGCAATCTATCAATTTCATTCTCTGAATGTAATACGCTTAAGCTAATTCGTAGTCGAGAGGTATTTTCAGGAACTGTCGGGGGTCGAATAGCATTAACCAGAAAGCCATTTTGCAATAAATAGGTTGAAAGCGCTATGGTTTGCTCAGTATTCTTTATTAAAACCGGTTGAATAGGGGTCTGGGAAGGCAATATCGGTAATCCCAACTGTTGCGCCCTCTGTTTAAAATATGTAATTAAACTCCATAATTTTTCTCTACGCCAGCTTTCTGCTTGTAATAATAATAAACTCGTATAAGCAGCTTTAGCTAAAGCTGGGGGTAAGGCAGTGGTATACATATAAGGGCGCGCGAATTGGATCAGATTCTCGATGATAACCTCATTCGAAGCCACAAAGCCGCCAAAACATCCAAAAGCTTTACCAAAACCCCCAGATAGAATATCTGGCTTACATCTAAAAAGTTCACAAATACCTATTCCATTTTTTCCTAATACCCCTATGCCATGCGCATCATCCACTAACAAAGTGGATGAAAATTTTTGGGCGATTTCGATTAATGATGGCAATAATGCCATATCGCCATCCATACTAAATACACCATCAGTCACGATAAATTTTTGTCTAGAAATAGATTGCATTAAATGCTTTTCTAAAATAGCAAGCTTATTATGTGGATAACGTTTAAATAGGACTGTATTTAATTTTACGCCATCAATTAAAGAAGCATGGCTTAATTTGTCAGCAAATACTGCCGTGTTTCTTTGTAATAAACTCCCTAAAATACCCATATTAGCCATATATCCAGTTGAAAATACCAAAACTTTAGGGAAATTAAGGAATTCAGCTAAGGCAAGTTCGAGCTCTTGGTGAAATTGATTATAAGCTCCAAGAAAATGAGATGAACCACTGCCCACACCATAATCATCCGCAGCCTGCTTAAAAGATTTTATAACCGTGGGGTGTTGAGATAGGCCCAAATAATCATTGGAGGAAAAACAACAAAAATTCTTATCATTATAACGCCGCTGCATTCCGACCAAACTTTGCAAGACTTTACGTTCTCTATATAGACCTTTTTGTTTATGTGAACTTAATACTTTCTCAAAAGTTAATGACATGCATGTAATTCAGTATCAAATAATACAGGTTCCAAACCCAATTTTTTTAACAGTGCGTTATCCTGGTCAGGAGAAATATTATCTGTCGTTAATAATTTCTCGCCGTAATGTAGAGAATTAGCACCTGCAAAAAAACATAATGCTTGCGCTTCTTCGCTCAAGCTATCACGCCCGGCAGACAAACGAATCATACTAATGGGTAACATAATACGCGCAATTGCAACGACACGAATAAATTCAAAAGAATCTACTGGTGGTTTATTTGCCAAAGGCGTACCAGGGACCGGAATTAATTTATTCAAGGTTACGCTTCTAGGATGCTCAGGTAGGTTAGCCAGTTGTCGTAAGAGTCCCGCTCGATCCTCTTGCGCTTCCCCCATGCCGATAATCCCACCACAGCAAACTTTTATACCTGCCGCTCGAACACATGCCAAAGTTTCTAGCCGTTCTTGATAAGTTCGGGTCGTAATAATAGTTTTGTAATATTCTGGCGATGTATCTAGATTATGGTTGTAATAATCTAAACCCGCATTGGATAATTGCAAAGCTTGTTCTTTGCTGAGCATGCCTAAGGTAGCACATGCCTCCAAATCTAAGGCTTTGATGGCTAATACCATTTCTAATATATTAATAAACTCTTTTTTCGGAGGACTACGCCATGCAGCCGCGATACAAAATCGACCTGCACCATTTTCTTTGGCTTTTTTAGCTGCGGTTTTTACTTCATCTACGGTCATTAAAGGTTCTTTTTTTAATCCTGTGTTGTAATGACCGCTTTGAGGACAATACGAACAATCCTCAGGACATAAACCAGTTTTTACATTAAGTAAACTACTGATCTGGACTGCATTAGCTTGAAAAGATTGGCGATGAACCGAATGTGCGCGATAAATTAAATCATTAAAAGGATACTGGAAAAGCACATGAATTTGCTCGGGGGTCCAATCATGACGGATTTCAGGACTTAACATAATAATTTCTTAAAATCACAAAATTGCCAACATAAAATGAATACCTCGCATTGTCAACTTCCTGAATAAAAGTTTAAAAGCTGTTAAATGGAAGCTTGAACTCTGTTGCCAGAACACTAATAGTTACTATGCATGCTAAAAAAGCCCAACTGCACCTATTTTTAATGGTAAATATCACTGGGTCATCGTCAATTTTTCCTTCCTGAGCAAACTGCCACATGTGATTAAGCCAAATAAATAGACAAGGACAAACTACCCATAATAACAATGGAGTTCTATAAAATAGATGTGCTTTTGCGGAATAAATATAAAAAATAAAGACCAAAACAGATGCATAACCACTAATATATCCCAGCAAGGCTAATTTTATTTTATCTTTTATTTTATAAGCGCGCCCTAAAATTGATAACTTATTCCTTATTTGTAAGGTAGTAAGTTCAGCATAGCGCTTAAGTAGTGCCAGGCTAAAAAACAAAGATAAAACGAAAAAAATCAACCAAAATGAAAATCCATTTTCAATCAAAGTCATTCCTGCAAATACACGTACTGAATATAAAAAGGCGAGTAAAATAGCATCTAGCCATTTTATTTGTTTAATAAAAAATGTATATAGTAGAGTTAAACAATAATAAGCTATTGCAATGATTAAGAAATTTAGCGGTAATAATATTGCCAAACTTAAAGCCACTATCGCTAATAATGGAGCAAGTATATATCCTATTTTATGAGATAATTGCCCAGAAGCAAAAGGTCTTTTTTGTTTTTTAAGGTGTTGTTTATCGTTTTCTAAATCAACTAGATCATTGATTAAATACGCGCTTGATGCCAATAAACAAAAAATAAAAAATCCTAAAAAGCTATTTTTTATTGCATTAGTATTAAAATACTGATGTCCTACAAAAAGAGGAATAAATAATAATATATTTTTTATGGCATGATAAGGCCGAACTGCTTTGAAACAGGCTTTTATCTTTATTTTATTTTTTTTATTTAACACAATCTTTACTCGAAACTTTTTTTATTCTTCAGATTTAGCCCATATTTTAGCAATAAATATTCGCATTTTCAGTCATTTTTATGTTTAACTTGTTTCTTTTTTACCCTATTTTATGGATCATATCAATCTTGACCGACAACATATTTGGCACCCTTGCTCACAAATGAAGGATTACGAAGCTTTTCCGCCATTGATAATAAAAAAAGCTTATGGTCCTTACATAGAACTGACGGATGGAAGAAGAATAATTGATGCCATTTCCAGCTGGTGGTGTAAATCATTAGGTCATAATCATCCGCGCTTAAAAGCCGCCCTCCAAGCTCAATTAGAATGCTTTGAGCATGTGATATTTGCCAATAGTACGTATGAAATCATCCTACAACTTTCTGAAAAATTAGCTAATATTTGCCCGGGTCTAAATAAGGTATTTTATGCCAGTGAAGGGTCTTCCGCGGTAGAAATTGCTCTAAAAATGAGCTTACATGCTCAGCAATTACTTAGCCAAAACCAACGTACTCAATTTACTTCTCTCCAAAATGGCTATCATGGTGAGACCTTTATGGCCCTAGGGCTTAGTGATTTAGGACTTTATCGAAAAGCCTATGAAGCACATTTAATAAAACCTAACTTTATTCAAAATATCCCTTATGTGCATTCTAGTTCTGATCCTCTTTGGGACAATTGTTCTGCAATTTGGCCCGACATAGAAAAACAACTGGAAAAACAAGAAGCAAATTTAGCAGCCATTATTGTTGAGCCTATAGTCCAGGGAGCAGGAGGCATGAAAATTTATAGCCAAGATTTTCTTCGACGTTTGCGCAAGTGGACACAAACCCATGGTATTTATTTGATTGCTGATGAAATTATGACGGGATTGGGCAGGACAGGGCAAGCATTAGCCTGTGAACATGCAAAAATAAAACCTGATTTTATTTGCTTAAGTAAAGGTTTAACCTCAGGATGGTTACCCATGAGCGCGGTATTAACACATACTGAAATTTATAATTTATTTTATGATGATTACTCTTCTGGAAAAAGTTTTTTACATTCACATACCTTCAGTGGTAATGCCTTAGCTGCAGCAGTGGCATTGGAATGTCTAAATATTTTAAAAGATGAAAAAATATTTCAACAAGTTCGAGAAAAAGAAATTATTTTAAAAAAATTAATGCACGAAGTTTATGATAAGACAGAAAGATTAACTAACATTAGAGGTATTGGGGCTATCATTGCAGCTGATTTACAATTAACAGAAACAGAAAAAAACCAGCGTATAGGTTACCAGATTTTTCAGAAAGCGCTTCAACTAGGCGCTTGGTTACGTCCTTTAGGAAACACCCTCTATTGGTTACCACCGCTCAATACACCATTATTTGCTTTAGAAGAACTAAAAGACATTAGTATATTAGCCATAAAGCAAATTTTAACAAATTAATTTTTATTTTTATTTTTTAATGAATAAATTGACAATCTTTATTGGAAAAATAGAATCTAATTAATCATAAAATCTGAAAAATATACTTATATAATGACATTATTTGCAGCATTAGCTCACCGGCTGTGTTGATAACGCCGTAGCTGAAAGCTTTTTTCATTCCTTGAAAATCGTATGTTATTATTATGTAAGTTGGTTTTATCAAAATAAAAAATGGAAAGTTTAAGATCATGAGTAAACAAGAATTTAGAGACGATGGAATCGCTTCTTTTCGGCTCTCAGAATTAAATGATAGCAGCGAGCTAACTTTGAAATTGAGCCAGTAAAAAAATTATCACTCTATAAAAAAATAGACATATATCTAGCCTTGGATTTAACAGATATACAACGAGCTAATCTTGAGTCAATACCAAAATTATTTGACGGTAAAGCAATTGGATTCAATGATCTCCTAAAGTTGCCTTTATTAACTGATAAACCGATCGATAATCTGGGAAATGGTGGGGTGCGCTTTCTTATTCGAGATAAGATAAATTACGCTTAATGAAGCATTAGACCTAACTAGTGAACAGATCACGCTTAAAAAGATAAGCTACGCCAGGACAAGATTTAAAGACAATTTAAAAAAACTAGTTGTGATTGACAGTCAGTACATCTAAACGGTTTGCCGTTGTGCGTCTTTCACGACTACGCCACCCATACCAAACAATCAATACACCTATAATTTTGGCTAGAGATAAAACCATTACCGCTAACCAATTTAATTGGTGAATAATCCATAAAAAAACACTACTATCTATAGGTGCACTTAAACTTGCAGACAAAAGGATACGCTGCGATAAAGGCTTTTTAGTAAAAGTATATACCGACCAATCAACAAACTCCGCAATTAAAAAAGCACTCATGCTTGCAATCGCCAAATTTTTACCGGCTAAAATATAGCTAATTAAACTACCGATAAACATGGCAAATATAACTTTATGTTCTAATTCGCGTTGAGCGAAATCACGTAAAACATATACAATCCCCACCGTCCAATCCATGGGAGAAATTTCCGTACTAAATATTTGCATTAAAGGAATATAAGCAAATAAGGTATTCAGTAAAACTATTAAAATAATATAAGTGATACTATATTTATAATTAAATAACCATTTCATACTTTTAAAAATATTTTATTTTTATTTAAAAAAAATCAATCATACAGCAAATTGGAAAAAAACCCTTGTTTTTCCATAATTTTTCGTAAAGTTTTCAGACCTTCAACCTGAATTTGCCTGACACGCTCGCGAGTTAGGCCAATTACTTCGCCAACTTCTTCTAAGGTCATACGATCACAGCCTAATAAACCATAACGACGAGCAATAACTTCACGTTGATTCGTCGATAATTGCTTTAGCCAACCTTCTAAACGTTTGCGTAGATTTTCACCTTCCAAGATATGTTCAGGATCATTTTCACGGTTATCGGATAAGGTTTCAAGTAAAGGTTTATCCGCCTCACTACTAGCTGGAGCATCAACAGAAGTGATATGTTCATTTAAACCGAGCATGCGTTCAACTTCTTCAAAAGGTCTATCTAACCATTTAGCAATTTCATCTGAAGTAGGCTTATGATCTAATTTCTGTGTTAATTCTCTCGCCGCTTGTAAATAAACATTTAATTCTTTAACTACATGGATTGGAAGACGAACAGTACGCGCTTGATTCATAATGGCTCGTTCAATCGCTTGACGCACCCACCATGTAGCATACGTAGAAAACCGAAAACCGCGTTCCGGATCAAATTTTTCTACTGCATGCATTAAACCTAAATTGCCTTCTTCTATCAGATCCAAAAACTGTAATCCACGATTATTATAATGTCTGGCTATTTTTACCACTAAGCGTAAATTACTTTCTATCATTCGTTTACGAGCATCTTGATCCCCTTTTGCAATAAGTCGTGCGTAGTAAACTTCTTCTTCAGCTGTCAATAAAGGAGAAAAACCTATTTCATTTAAATATAATTGAGTTGCACCCAGTGTTTCATCACGTCGCACATATTTATGTGGGGTTGATTCTGACTCACCAATTTCACGATTTACTAAAAATTTCTCGGGTTTATTTTCGAATACTTGTTCAGATACAACTGAATTTGGCTGTTTTCCACCTCCCCTTTTTTTAAATGCACTTCCTTTGTTACCCATATTAATTCTCCCTGAATTAATTAACCTAAATAGAAAGATATATATTAAATAACCTTTTTTTGGTTACTAACATAATTAACAAAGTTTAAAAATTATTAGATCTGATTAAATTTTGATTGTTTTATCGAATATCTATGCATCGGGGCTAATACACTCAAATTAGCATCCCAACTCATTATTCTTATTGAAATCTAGCCAAATAGGAAACTTATATCTCTATTTTGCATACTCAATATTATCCCTTAACCCCAAATTTTAAGAGAAGCAAAAACAGCGACCGCTAGTAATAGAACAAACCAAGAAAATCGATCGATGTAATTTCGTAATAATTTATCAATATGAACGCCACCCCAACGCATTAAAAAAGCGACTAAAAAAAACCTTCCGCCACGACCCACCAATGATCCCAAGATAAAGGGTAATAGCGCAACATGCAAGGCCCCAGCCGCTATGGTAAATAACTTATAAGGAATAGGCGTAAATCCTGCCAAAAAAAGTATCCAAAAATTCCATTGATTAAATCCGCGCTCAATTTGTTGGTAAGTGTTCTCATATCCGAACTGCAGAATATAGGGATGTACCCAATCAAACGCTATACTTCCTATCCAATAGCCAAATAATCCACCTAAAACAGAAGCCATCGTTGTCAAAAATGCATAACGCCATGCACACTCAGGCTTAGCTAGCGACATAGGCGCTAACATAACATCAGGTGGGATAGGAAAAAACGAAGACTCTGCAAAACTTAAAACAAATAAATAATACGGAGCATGTGCATGCTTAGCCAAAGTAAGTATTTTGTCGTAAAGTTTAGAAAAATATTTCATTGAGTATCATACAGTTAGATAAAAATTCAATAAATTCTTGACGTTCTTTACCTTGAATTTTTGTCTGTGTTGCCGCTCAACTCGCAATCCTCATATATCTTAAATACACTCCGGTTACTTCATTTTTTCGGCGCCTTGCCTTAAATCCAATAGCTGTAAGTATATCAAGATAATTTAAAGTTTCGGATCCATTTTAATAATCCAATCTTCAATCTGGTCTCGCGCAGCATGATGGGTTAAGTCAAGTTGTAAAGGTGTAATACTAACTTGTGATTGGCTCATAGCATAAAAATCTGTACCTATTCCTGCATCATCTTCCTTTCCGGAACTACCAATCCAGTAAATGGTATGTCCCCTTGGATCTTTACTAGGCATCATTCTATCAGCATTATGGCGGGTTCCTAACCGCGTTACTTCATATCCTTTTAAGTCTTCAAAAGCGACGTCCGGGATATTTACATTTAAAATAGTCTTAGCTGGAATTGGTTTTTCATGTAAAAGGGTTACTAGCCTTTTCGCAACTTCTGCTCCTGTAGAATAATAGATAGGTTCATTTCCAGCTATTGAAAAGGCAATCGCTGGTATTCCCAGAAAACGTCCTTCCATTGCAGCTGCTACAGTTCCTGAATAGAAAACATCTTCGCCCAAATTAGAGCCCGCGTTAATCCCGGATACAACCATATCAGGAAGTTTATCTTCGCTTAACAAACCTGTTAAGGCAAGATGAACACAGTCTGTTGGAGTGCCTTGAACACTAATAATATTATCATCAAAGTATCTTAATCTTAAGGGATGTTGCAAAGTTAGCGAATTACTAGCTCCACTGCGATCTCTATCTGGCGCCACAATAGTAACCTCTGCGATTTGGGCTAAAGCTTTAGCTAAAATCGACAAACCCGGAGCATGCACACCATCGTCATTACTGATAAGAATTTTCATTTTTAAGATACTCTAGAAACTAAAAGGGCGCTTTCAGAAAATTTGGTAAGTATAGGCAATACAATTAAAATCACACCGAAAATCAATAAAGTAATAGGGCGACTCAGAGGAACTTGGGAAGGATTATTTCGATAGTTTTTATACTGAATGAGGGAACCGAATAGTAAAGCTATCCCAATAGCCAAACTCATATTATAAAGTGCACCCGTCAACAGAGACATAGGCAATAAAAGTTTATCTGATAAATCACCTAGTGATCCTGGAATTTGGGCATAGGCATCTATTGAAGCTATATTTAGGATAAAAAGAATATTTTTTTTCATAAATTTTTTTTTAATTTAGAACTCTGGTAGCTGCATATTGCTAGTATGAAGATACGAATTTTTTGAATTCATTGCAAGCGCAATATATTTAGACGCCAAATTATAAAAAACCTGGATATGTAAATACCAAAGAATAGATTTATTTAGCCATTACATTTCAGATTTTTGGTGTTTTCCCTATCTATTCTTATCCTTCCTGTTTGACTTATTTTAATTAACCTAGCCATTTTCTGTGAAAATGCATTAACACACACGATAAAACTGCCATTTTGGCTAGCGCCATTTGGATACAAATGTAAATAATTGTTTGAGCGAAATCCATGCCATTCTAAAAAATCCGAATAACTCAAAGCAGGATAAACATATAATAAACTTCCATTTTCAATTGAAGAAGAAGAAGAAGAAGAATTTTTATTTATTAAAACGATCCAACCATCCTTCCAACGCCCTGAACAGCTCTTCCCATCTTTACTCTTACATATTGTTATCACACGCTGATGTCTAATTGCTTCACTCCGAGCATAATCTAGAGTAGAACGGACTCGTTCAGTTAAAATAAATAAACGGAGTTCAAGAGCTAAATGTTTATAAACTGGAAATGCTAGAGTCAATAAAATACTGCTTAATGTAATGGTAAATAATAACTCGACCAGGCTAAAACCCAATTCATACAAACTATTTTTACAGGCCCTAATTAACCATTTTGTTCGATAATTTCTAGGCCCAATTGTTTTTTTACACATTGCATATCCTGCCAAGCTTTCCTTTTTTCGCGCGGAGAACGAAGTAAATAAGCGGGATGGTAAGTAACTAACAAAGGAATTTTTTTTTCCCCAAAATGAAACAAATTTCCGCGTAAATTCGCCATTGATGCATCTGTTGATAATAGATAATGTGCAGCAATTCGACCAACTGCCAAAATTAATTTTGGCTTGATTAAACTAATTTGCCGCAGTAAATAAGGTGTGCACGCCTTTACTTCTTCTAAAGAGGGATCGCGATTATTGGGTGGGCGTGATTTTAAAATATTTGCAATATAGTAATCCCCTCGTTCAAAACCGATCGAAGACAACATATTTGTCAATAATTGCCCCCCCCGACCTACAAAAGGCTCTCCTTGTTTATCCTCATTCGCTCCTGGGGCTTCTCCAATGACCAATAAATCGGCATTAGAATTTCCCACACCAAATACAGGATTACTACGTGTTTTATGTAGATTACAGGCTTTACAGTTATTAACAGCCAATCTTAATGCTTGCCAATCCAGTGCCGAGATTTTTTGTTCGCGAGTCATTTCCGATTTTCTGGGCATGCTATTGTCCTTAACTGTTTCCTTAGAAAGTTTATTGTCATTCTCTCTTAAAGTCCAAACAGGAATTTCCATTTTTTTTAAATAATGAAAACGTTTTTCTTTATACATCATCCAGCTTTAAGCCCTACATAAATAAATAATTAAATTTTTATTCGGTAATTGCGTAAGACAATATCTTGTTCCCACTCTTTTTTCAGGCAAATAAAATTGACTGGGCTTACAAACTCCTCTGATGTAACTCCATTCTTCGCAATAACTTCGATCATGAAATACGCAAACGCCCGTTACACCTGATGATTCATTCATCATTTCCAACCGACCCCCGTGATGAACACAATAAACAGAAGCTGGGTTAGGCATGGAAAAAGCTGCTGCATTCATTAATAAGAAGGGAAATATAATTAACCATTTTTTCATAACTAATCCTAATTCATGAGAGCATGAACTATTCTAGCAGAAATTGAGTTACTAAATCTGTTATTTAAACGTAATAATACAGTTAAATAAGGAATTTTATTACTTTTAGCCTTCAGCTATTCAACAACTTAAATAGATCCAGTATACTTTCTGTGCTATGTTAGATCAGCAACTCATCGTACGACCTTTACAGCAGGGCGACTATAATACAATAGCCCAAGCCATGCGTGTTTTTACCGAAGCGCGGAATCCTGAAACTCCAGATGAAATTTGGTTCATTGAACATGCCCCCGTTTACACCCTAGGTCAAGCAGGTAAACTGGAACATATCCTTAGCCCCGGGAATATTCCCATCGAAAAAACCGATCGAGGCGGGCAAGTGACCTATCATGGTCCTGGACAGTTGGTTATTTACCCACTTCTAAACCTTCGCCGTCTTAATCTAGGTGTGCGTGAGTTAGTTTCTCTTCTAGAAAACACAATCATTAATTTATTAGCAACTTACGATATAAATGCTGAAGCAAAAAAAGAAGCTCCAGGTGTTTATGTCAACTCTGCTAAAATTGCTTCTATTGGCCTACGCATTCGACGGGGTTATTGTTATCATGGCCTAGCGTTCAATATAGCCATGGATCTCAATCCTTTTGCAGGAATTAATCCCTGTGGCATGAGTCAGCTTAGGATTACTCAACTTTCAGATTTAGGGGGACCCACTGATCTTAATAGAGTAACAGCTGACTTTATCAAGCAGTTTCAACAAGAAATTGGGATTTATCAATGTTAAATCTCATTAAAATTAATTATTTATCATGGATTTTTCAATAGTTTTACTTAAAAATAATTTCACCAAATATCATACTAGGTTAAAACGTATACCTCATTAACAGTATGCTAAAATTACTTCTTTTATTATAAAATATTTAAAATTATGGAATTAAAAACACCGGATCCTAGACAAAAACAACGTGGAGCTGAAAAAATGGCTCGCATTCCAATAAAAATTGAGCCTACTGTCCCATTACGCAAACCGGATTGGATTCGCATCAAATTACCGACAACAACTGCTGTAGATCAACTTAAAACCATGTTACGGGAAAATCGCCTTCACACGGTATGTGAAGAAGCTTCTTGTCCAAATTTAAGCGAATGTTTTAGTCATGGCACGGCTACCTTTATGATTATGGGAGACAAATGTACCCGTCGATGTACATTTTGTGATGTTGGACATGGACGGCCTGATCCACTCGATCCAGATGAACCTGAAAATCTCGCTAAGACGGTTAAACAGATGGGTCTGCGTTATGTGGTGATTACCTCCGTCGATCGCGATGATTTACGAGATGGTGGGGCGGCTCATTTTACGGCGTGTTTACAGGCACTACGCCAACGTTGTCCTATGTTAACGATAGAAGTACTCGTGCCTGATTTTCGCGGTCGTATGGACGTCGCGTTAAATGCTATTGCACCTGAATTACCTGATGTCTTTAATCATAATATCGAAACAATACCACGTTTATATAAACAAGCTCGCCCAGGTTCAGATTATAATTGGTCACTACAATTATTATTTGAATTTAAGAAACGTTTCCCAGATATACCTACCAAATCAGGACTTATGTTAGGGCTAGGAGAAACCTTGGAAGAGGTAAGAGAAGTCATGCAAGATCTACGTAAACATCAGGTGGATATGATCACCATAGGTCAATATCTCGCGCCTAGTCGCCATCATTTTCCTGTTGCACGCTATGTGACTCCCCAGGAATTCCAAGATCTTGGCCATTTAGCTAAAAAAATGGGATTTATTCGTGTAGCGAGTGGCCCGCTAGTCCGTTCTTCATATCATGCCGATAAACAAGCAGCTGGAGAAAATGTAGCCTAATGACGCTTCCGGATCTCAAACCTTTTTTTGATTGGCTACAAATTCATCCCTATTACGCAGGTTTAATTACTTATTTTATTTCCTTTCTCGAATGCCTGGTGATGATAGGTTTATTAGTCCCAGGGGCTGTTTTCATGACGGCTATCGGTACCTTAATTGGAATAGGAGTTTTATCATTTACACCGATTGTTTTATGGGCAATTGCAGGGGCTATCACCGGTGATGTGCTTAGTTTTTGGATAGGTAGACATTACCACCATCATAGTAAAGATTTTTGGCTATTTCGTCGCTATCCCAAACTTTTACGAAAAGGCGAAGCTTTTTTTAATAAGCATGGTGGAAAAAGTATTTTCTTTGGCCGTTTTTTTGGACCTATTCGCGCTATTTTACCTTTTATCGCAGGCATGGTACGCATGCCTAGCCGCCAATTTTTAATTGCAGATATCATTTCGGCGATTGCCTGGGCGCCGGTCTATATGTTACCGGGTATTCTTTTGGGTCAAGCTTCCCAACAATTACCACCTGAAGTAGCCAGTAAATTAATTATATTTGTTGTGTTGCTTTTACTGTTTGTTTGGCTAGTTTATGCTTTCATCAAATCTTGTTATGCATGGTTTAGTCGTTTATTAGATAAACAGGTTGCTTATCTTTGGCGCTTCACGCGTAACCATCCAAAGCTTAAAACCATCACTTCTCTTTTAACAGATTATCGACATCCGCAATCACATGCTCAATTAGCGCTTGCTTTAATTTGCATTTTTTGTGCTATTGGATTTTTATTTATAGCCTTTAGTGTTGCGCATCAAGGTTTTGCAACGTATTTAAATGAACCCATTTATCATTTAATGCGTAGCTTACGTCAACAAAACTTAGACATGGTTTTTGTTGCAATGGCTGAGTTAAGCCCAAAAATACTCGCTGTATTTTGGATGATTATGTTAGGGTTTTTTTTAATAAAAAGAAATTTTTGGTTAAGCTTACATTGGGGACTAGCAGGGATATTAAGCTATGGTTTGGGTGATATATTTAAACATATTTTACATATAACGCGTCCACATGGATTAATCCAATCACCTCTTGGGGCATCTTTCCCTAGCGGACATACAGTAAGTGGCATTTCAATTTTGGGATTTTTCGCCGTGTTAATTGCGATAGAAAAACCTAAATCTCAACGGATGCTGGTTTATGGATTAACGAGTTTAGTTATTCTGTTAATCATGTTTTCGCGTATTTACTTAACTGCTCACTGGTTTAGCGATGTTTTGGCTGGCGCTATGCTAGGAATTAGTATTCTCGCTGGACTGATACTTTCTTATAGGAGAAAAATAGAACATACAACTATTTCATCGAGCAAGATTGCTGCTTTGGGTATTTTAATTTTATTGCTATGTTGGAGCGCTAATCTTACCTATGGATATAAAAAGTTATTCTCAAATTCTCAACTTTTTTTTCCAGAACGAACTATCAGTTTTAATAACTGGTGGAATAATGCTAAATCCGTAAAGCCGATTTATCGTATAGGTCATTTTGGTCAAAAAATTGAAGCGTTAAATATACAATGGGCAGGAAAACTCTCTAATATTAAAAATTATTTAGAAAAACATGCTTGGCATACACTTCCAAAAACGAAAATTTATACAACGCTGTATCAGTTGAGTTTACATAATCATGATCCAAACCTACCTTTATTTATTTCCTCGAATGCGGGTCAAGCCCCGGCATTAACCATGACCAAATATTTACCCGCCACGCACAATTTATTGGTTTTAAATCTGTGGAATTCACATAAAATATTAAACAATGGTATGCCATTGTGGTTAGGTTTAGTTCATTACCATAAAACCTGGCATTTGCAATTTCAACCGCTAAAAAAACCAGCGACGCTGCCACTCCTGATACCGGCTGATCAGTTATTGTTACAGGATCTCCAATCATTTACCGTAAAAAAAGTAGCTTATCCTAACTTTCATACCTCGGTCTTGTTTATTAAATAAGTCTGACCGACTCGTTAGGCTGATACGTTTTAAATTTTTTCGCTATGAACACGCTACGGTAGTGCCATTGACTTGACAGACCGTGCCACCTTGGATGGTAGTAGCAGGATTGGAATTAGTATTTATCTCAGCGCCATCACCCATCACTGTTAAGGCACCACCGGTTACTGTGATTGGACCGAGACCAAATAAAGTGATCGCATTACCCCCTATGCCGGTATTAGTAACTGTCACATTGGTATTATTAGCATTAATCACACCCCCGCTACCAGGGGCAAAACCTCTCACATTACCCGTTCCACTAACCTGAATTTGGGAATTATTAATTACAACATTGTTGAAACCAGTAGTCATCCCAGCAGGATCAATACCAATAACATTCACCCGACTATTCAAAATAGTCAAGGTACCATTTCCCAACGCCCTAATTCCGAAAGTATCAGAAAAAGTGTCACTATTATTAATCAGTGTATTGGTTCCTAGATCTTGCACCCCGTGAATAAAAAGATCATTCATCGACCCAATCTGACTACCGCTAATCACATTATTGCTACCATTCACAGTAACTCCATTAGCCGAGGGAGTAGCTGACGGTAACAAGATAATATTTTCTAAACTATTATTGCCCGAGATAGTGATTCCATCCGCCACAATTGTCGAACGAGCGGCACCGGTGGCGGGTTGACTATAATCCGCGCTACGCGATTGCACACTTTGACCAGGAACGAGAGTCACCGCACCATTGCTGGTATAAGTACCACCATTAAAATACAGTTGCGTATTAGGTAGTAACCCACCTAGGGTAGTGACACTTGTTTGCGTAAAGTCTGTGGGACCGCAGGGATTTTCAAACGTACAATTCGCCAACGTCAAACCCACACCATCATTATTCGGTGACCCGGTTTGACTAAAGAAAGCGATATTATTAGCTAACAACACCGTGCCACCGGTCGATTGATCCTTAAGCCTACTCGGTATCTTGGATGCTTGACCGAGTTCAGCTAAATAACGTTCCACCGGATCGGTCAAGCGCTCTTCTAAGTCAGGATCGACACGATGAACCCGTGTACCACCCCATTCTAAACCGATACCAAAGGCATAGGTACTATGCCGTAGGTTATCGTAGGTATAACTACCAATCATTTTGACATTTTGCGTCAACCAATATTCCACGCCCGCGGCACCACCCCAAATATTATTGGTTTGTGCTGGTGAAAAATAATAGCTACCCAGATATCCCTTCAACGATGAGTCGCGAAACAATTGGTAAGCCACTTTGGCATCGGCACCATTTCCGGCAAATTGTTCCACTAAAAACAAACTACCAAATTGAGAATGGCCGGAAAAAAAGTCGTTCATGCCACTACCGGCATTGGTATGCCGATCACCCATTGGGAAATAAGCGTTCAGATGCGCATCCCAACGTGAACCTAAGGCTTCTATTCCCGGATTAACTACCCATAAACGGGCGTTATTATCAATACGACTATAGCCGCCAAACACATACCCACCGAGAATGGCTGCTTGCTGAGCGATCCAACGATAGCCCACACCGATATCCGCGGCTCCTTGATTATCGCTGCCATAAGACAAGGCCGGATCAATATAGAGATTATTACGGCTGGGATGGCCGAGCACGGGGAGCATTAAATCCGCTTGGCCGACCGTATAATCACTGGCATAAGCGAGTGCAGATAAGCGCGGCGGCAATGGAAAGTCGGCATAAACCGGTCCGCAGATAAGACTTAAACTAACTAAACTGGCTAGAAAAAAACCGGTATTAACACGCATCGCTAACACATGCTTATGCAATGGATACCCAACAAAAATCTTAGTTAACCCAAACGTCTAATCTCTCATTTAGTCCAGAATAAGCTAAGCATCTTATAAATTAGCTTAGCCACTAAAAAATCGCAACTATGCAAGTGAGAAACGGGAGCGAGCTCGTTAACATCGGCACCGACTAGGGTACCTACTTGACTAGCTGCCGTAATAATTTCAATAGCCTCTTCCCAGAATAAACCACCGGGTTCAGGTGTGCCGGTTGCCGGCATGACACAGGAATCAAATCCATCCACATCGAATGTCAAATAAATGGGCCGGTCTTTTAGGTGGGAAACTATTTTTTTCACATCCCAGTTTTTTTTATCCTTTCCCCAATAAATATGAATTCTATGCCGATTTTTTTCCAGGAAGGGAATCTCTTCTCTGGAAATATTGCGTATCCCCACTGAAACGACTTCCAAGTTATCAGCATCTAAGCAACGTCTTATCGCGGAAGCATGTGAGTAGTGCTCCCCTTGATATCCATCACGTAAATCAGCATGCGCATCAAAATGCAACAAAATAAGATCGTCGTATTGCTTCAAAAAAGGGCGAATGGCACCTATGGTAATAGAATGTTCGCCGCCTAAAACCAATGGAAATTTTTTATCCTCCAACACTCGCGTAACGATATTTTCTAATTGTTGTAAAGCAGCAGGTATTTCAGGTTCAATCTTTGGCTCATCTAAAGTGACGATGCCAATTTGACGAAAGGGTTCGCACCACAATTGCTCATCAAATAATTCGACTTCATGCGATGCACGAATAATAGCTGCTGGCCCTTTCGCCGTACCTCCACCATAAGTAACAGAATTTTCAAGCCCAAAAGGAATGATTACTGCTTTAGCATCTTTATATGCAACAGCATCGCTCGGATCTAATCCTAAAAAACCTTTTTTGGGTGTCATACATTGCATATTAAAATCTTTTTTATTAATTGAATAATTCAACAAAACGTCGACGACTGCGAGTTTTCCAATAACCACGATGATAAGCATCACTGGCTAACAAGGGTAATACCGAACCGGCTTCAGCAAACACCATTTGTTCATAGGCGGTATCAACCTTACCCCAGGAACAGGCTTCTTTTAAGGTTGAACTAGAACAAGCCCCATCACGAACATCTGCAACAGTGATTTGAATTGCATATTTATGCATATCTACCGATTTACCAAGAATTTCAGCACACACGACTGTATCTTGGACGAAATTTTTCGGTACACCGCCACCAATCATCAACAATCCCGTCGTACCGGCTTTGATTTTGATATCGGTAAGTTCACGAAAATCTCGAATAGAATCAATCGTTATATGGTGACTTGGGTTTTTTACCTGATGCAGTACTAGACCAAAACCGGCTGAAGAATCCGTAAAAGCAGGACAGAAAATTGGAACATCATGCTCATAAGCTAGTTGGACTAAAGAGCCTTGTTTTTTTGCATGTCCATTCGCTAAATAAGCACCCATTGCATGAATAAACTCTCGAGAACTATAGGCTTGTGGTTTAAGGCTATTCGCAATGTCTAAAATAACATGATCGCAACGTTGGAGTTGATCTTCATCAATATAGGTATCGTAGATACGATCAATCTGTAAATCACGTAATTTACTATCGTCAAATGAAGAGCTGCCTTGATAATGTCGAAAACCTAAGGCTTCAAAAAAATCCATATCGACTATGCTTGCTCCAGTAGCCACTATGGCATCCACCATGTTGTATTTTATTAAGTCTGCATATAGCTTCATGCAGCCACCTGCTGAAGTCGAGCCTGCAATTGATAAAATGATGCTACAATGTTCATCCTTGAGCATAGCGTTAAAAATTTGCGTCGCACGCGCCAAATCACGCGACGTAAAAGACATTACAGCCATTGCGTCTATAATAGGACGTGCATCAAAAAGCGTAATATCAATATGCTCTACAAATTTATTTAATAGCTTTTCTTTTAGTGAATTTTTACAAACTTCTGTATCCATTAGTTTTCCTTATAAATAATTTATTATTTAGCTAGCAATTCTCGAGATTTCCGCGAATGAATTACGGAAGACATGCTCATTATAGGTTTATCTGAAACCTCAATAACTCCTTCTTCTTGTTTAAAACCATTAAATCCTGTTGAAAGAGTTCGACCATAAGCCCCTACTTGACCGATCTCTATATAATTTCCTTCTTTTATATCGCTTGGCAAATAAAAGGGCCCCTGCATGTAATCTAAAGAATCACACGTAGGGCCATAAAAACTGAATGGAATAAGATCTTTATTTTTATTACAGGATGTTTGTACTAAACGCACAGGAAAAATAAAATGCGGAATGCCTGCATCAAAAAGACTTCCGTAAGTTCCATCATTAATATATAACTGATTTTTTTTTCTTGATTCTACACGTACAATAACGGATGTGCTTTCTGCCACTAAGCATCGACCGGGCTCACAAAGGAGTTCAATATGAGGAAATTTATTAGCAATTTCCCCAAACTCTTCGTGAATAGCATTGAAATAAATATCTAATGCTGGTGGTGTCATCCCAGGATAAATAGACGGGAACCCACCACCCACATCAAAATATTCAATCTCAATTTTTGACTGGTTAATCAATTTATTAGCCAAACGTATAGCAATTCGATAAGCATCAGGATGCATACATTGTGAACCAACATGAAAAGTAATACCAAGTCTGAAAGCAACTTTTCTTATTTTTTTTAAAAGTTCAGGTGCTTCATCCAGATTAATTCCAAATTTGGCTGATAAGTTAAATTCAGCAAACGAATTAGGAATTGCCAAACGTAAATGCAAGCACAAATCTTTGGCATTCTGAGTAAGTCTAATAATTTTCTTAAGCTCATCCAAACTATCTAAAGCAAAATGTTTTACTCCATAGTTAAAATACGCTTCCTGAATTGCGAAAGCAGATTTAACTGGATGCATAAAATATAGATCGGCATCAGGTATAAGCGATTTAATCATACGAATTTCTTCATATGATGCAACGTCAAAAGCATTAACACCTTGGTGTTGTAAAAGATTTATGACATGGTTTTCGGGATTAGTTTTAACTGCATATAAAATGCGTCCGTGAAATCGAGTACGAAAGTAATTAATCGCACATTCCATAATTTTCGGTCTAAAAACAAAAACTGGCTGTGAAGGCCTGCTATTTACAACAGACGCAATTGTTCGTAGTTTCATTTTCATATACTCTCTTTCAAAATATACTTTTAAAAGCTAGTAGGTGCTTTTAAAATCTTCAAAGAGGTATTGTTTCTAGCATTGCCAGCCAGGAATATAAAGATGAACGCAGCGGTATTTACAGTCACAAGGTAAAATTTCATATTGAAAAACCAACCTTTTACAATGCTATTTTTTAACGATATCATCGTATGAACGACCCGATAACTATATCTTTTGTACTTGCAGCAAAGGATATTTGTTAACCTTAAAATTATATCTTAGTATTTGTCTTTTCATTTCAGCTTTTTGTATTCCCTAATTAAATTTAATCCATTTAAGTTTAAATTAACTCAAAAATGTCTAACCTATCTAATATACATAGACTAAAGTTTGTCTAGACAATCGATGCTAATCCGCATCTTATCTTCTAGACGCATCGCAGTTAAGCTTCTTCCCCATACGCAACCTGTATCTAAAGCATATACATGGGGTTCATTTGTTTGACCCTGCAACGCTGCCCAGTGACCAAACAAAATATTTAAATCTTTACTACGTCTATTAGCTACTTTAAACCAAGGAAGATAGTTGTCCGATATAGGATTAACCCCTTTAGCTGTAAACTCCAAATTCCCTTTGATATCACAAAACCTCAAACGGGTCAAACAATTTGTAATGCATCGTAATCGCTCCCAACCTATAAGATTTTCACTCCATTGAGAAGGTTTATTGCCGTACATATTCTTTAAAAATTCAATATAATATTTTCCCCTTAAGATTGTTTCTACTTCTTCAGCACATAAAAGAGCTTTATCTAAATCCCATTCGGGTGGAAAACCTGCATGGACTAAGGTATAGCCTAAAATAGCATCATGGTGCAATAAAGATCTATTTCTCAACCAAATACATAGTTCTTCTAAATCTGGTGCATTCAAAATAGCTTGTAAATTATTTTTTGGATCTAAATCCATGCCGGTATAAACCACAGATAAAAGATACAAATCATGATTACCTAATACTACATGGCTACTTTTTAATTTTTTTATAAAACGCAAAACTTCTAGTGACTTAGGGCCACGATTAACAAGATCGCCGGTAAACCACAACCTATCATGGAGTGGGTCAAAGTTAATTTTGTCTAACAATTGGAGCAATGAGTCAAAACAACCTTGAATATCCCCAATCGCATAGGTTGCCATATTAAAATTAGGTACTTAAATTAGGTGAAGTACAATTTTTGATAGAATTTTTGAGGGGTGAATCCAAATTAACAATATTTTGTATTGAAGTATTTGAAGTTATGAGTGAAATCAAACGTATATCTCCTTGTAAAATGCGTTGTAACGAAGTTTTTTGGTTTTCCTGTGCATTACATATCCCACCGACTGCCCTATATCTTTTACTTAAATCACCCAATCCAGACAAACCGCCGAAGGCTCTATAGCGTTGATCTAATTCACTAATAGATATTTGATAGAGTTTAGCTACATCGATAAATTGCTTTTCTATAACTTCAGGATGTTTATAATTTGGATTTACATCAGCAAACTCTTGAAAAAGCGCCACCGATATAAATATTTTTCCATCTGATATTCTTATTTTAGCATCCTTTTGATTTATTAAAATTTTTCCATCAGCAAGTTCCTTACGTAACCATTCTAAAAAAGCTTCTCCGCTTGGATCTGTTGTTGCTATCTGCGCTTTTATCCGAGCACTTTCAATCATATCAATTTCTGCACGTGGAACCATAGACATAAAGGATGTCATAGGAATACGATCTTCTTCACCAGATAACAAGTTCAACCAGGTTTCTAATACCCTTAAATCACTTGCTATCCAATTAAAACCTTTTGCTTCTGAATTAATATTTGTAACGCTATCCAAAATCTGTCGTGCTAATATATGCGTGGTTGATTTTTCTAAGTTATCAAAATTTTCTTTAATATAATCTATTTCGTAATAATATCCTTGACCAAGCATGCTGCTTTTATAGAGTTCCCATATTCTCAGAGGATAAGCCTCCTCATGGTATAGCGTAATAGAATATTTAACGAAGAGTTTACCCATATCTAAAAATAATGCAGCAGTAAATGCTGCATAAACCCATAATGCATTCTTATCAGAAATATTACTAAAATTAATCTCCTCAGGAAAAAAATATTTTAAACATAATATCAATGTTCTCGCGCTCCGTTCCAAACCTCTTTCTAAAAAATTAATTTCCTGATTAAAAAATCCATACTGCGTTAATGGAATATCCTGGACATATTCAGCAAATTTTTTAATGACAGCTAAATAATAATTAAATCGGTCAGATGGTTTAATAAGTGATTTTATCGTCTCAATTAATACTAAATTATTTTCAGTATTTAGTAGATCATCCGCTATTTTAATAGGATATAGATCGGGTGGCGTCTTTCTATTTTTAGTTTTATTTGCTTTTTTAAAAGAGGCTTTTATACCTCGGAACATTACCATTTTTCATACCTGCGAAATTTTTAAACGTTTGTTTAATTAATGGGTTAAATAGATTTAATCTATTGATAAATTAAAAAGGATTTAAATAGATAATTTTAATTATGTATTAACGATTAGCCTCTCAGAAATAAATTTTAAATACATTTTCCGTAAAGTAAGCTTTAAACCTATTTACCCTAAAAAAGATAAATTTCTATACAGTTTAGCATGGAACTGGCAAAATAATAGGGCAATAATCTAGAGGTTTTTATGTCATTACCCTTAAAACGCAGCCAAACCAAACATTATTATGAAATAACTCCAAAGAGTCTCCCTCTTTCATGCCCTTTAAAAAATAGCAGTTTATGGGATTCTCATCCTAGAGTTTATTTACCTATTGCCAAAACAGGTCATGTTACTTGCCCTTATTGCGGCACTGAATACTATTTGAAAAATGAAATTAGTTAGTATAGTTACATGGAATCCTTTCAATGAATGACTCGAAAAAAACTCTTATTGTCAGCCCTGCATGGATAGGTGATATAGTCATTGCGCAGTCTTTACTTAAATATATTAAGCAACGCGATCCAGAGGCAATCATCGATGTATTAGCTCCTGCTTGGAGCCATGAATTATATTCTGTTATGCCGGAAATTAACGAAATATTCACCATGCCTTTAGGTCATTCTCAATTTCAATTTAAAAAACGCTGGCAGCTTGGAAAAGGACTGAGAAATAAAAAATATCACCAGGCAATTATTCTTCCAAATTCATGGAAATCTGCAATAATTCCTTTTGCAGCTCGGATTCCTTTAAGAACAGGGTGGCTTGGCGAAATGCGTTTCGGGCTATTAAATGATTGGCGAATTTTAAATAAAAAAGTCCTCCCTTTGATGGTCCAACGTTTCCTCGCCTTAGGGAATATTAAAACCCTGTCTAATCAAAATTTAGATTGGCATGCTTTTCAACCACATCTTAAAATTAACCCTACTCACGAAATTAAGAAATTTAAAAAATTATTCTTAATTGAAGAAAAACCTTTACTTATATTATGTCCTGGTGCTGCTTATGGCCCTGCTAAATGTTGGCCTGCAGAATATTTTGCAGAAATCGCTAATTATAAAAAATCAAAAGATTGGCAAATTGTATTACTCGGCTCGAAATCTGATGAATTCATGGGATATAGAATTGGGAAACTAACTAAAAATGCTTGTATTAATCTAATTGGTAAAACATCCCTACTAGATGCTTTACGTATTTTATCTTTTGCAAAATTAGTTATTAGTAATGACTCAGGACTTATGCATTTAACCGCAGCGTTAGATCGCCCTTTAATTGCACTCTATGGTTCAAGTAGTCCAGAATTTACCCCACCTTTATCAGTTAACGCAAAAATAATCTATCTAAATCTTAGCTGTAGTCCTTGCTTTGAAAGAGTATGTCCACTTATTCATTTCAATTGTTTAAAACAACTAACACCACAAATTGTTCTAGGTGCTATCGAAGATTTAATAAATAATGAAAAATTATTTACCGATACAAAAACTTGAGAAAATTTTTCCTAATAGATCATTTGTCGTAAACTGACCAGTAATTTCTCCTAAAAAATTTTGTCCAATTAATAAATCTTCAGCGAGTAATTCAGGAAATTGATTTTCTTTTAATTTTACTAATCCATTGTTTAACGCAATTTCGGTATTAGTTAAAGCTTCTAAGTGTCTACGTCTAGCACTAAAATTACCTTCAGGCGAGATCATATAGCCTGCACATTTTTTTAAATAATTAAACAATAATGTTAAACCTTCACCTGTTTTTGCGGATAGTTTAATTACATCAAAACCCATTTCTTTATTTATATTCGCTTTTTCTTGCTTAAGATCTATTTTATTTCTTATAATAATTATTCGTTTATCTATAAAAAAATCATTAAAAAAATTCTGCTGTTCTTTCCAAAATTTTAAATTTCCAATTGATGTTGTCTCATGATCAACAACCCATAAAATTAAATCTGCTTTAACTATTTCACCGAGTGTTCTTTTAATGCCTTCTTTTTCAATTTCGTCACTGGTAATTCTTAACCCGGCGGTATCAACGACATTTAATATTAAACCTTCAATTTGAATCTTTTCCCTAATGACATCGCGAGTTGTGCCTGGAAGAGAAGTCACAATTGAGGATTCTTGAGCACTTAATTTATTTAATAAACTTGATTTTCCCGCATTGGGTGGCCCAACAATAGCCAAGCTTAACCCTTCTTGCAACAGAGTGCCTTGTTGAGCTAACTTTTTTATTTCTTGAATATTATTAAGAATAGAATGTAATTTATTTACGACTTCGGTATTTTTTAAAAAATCTATATCTTCATCAGAAAAGTCTATCGCTGCTTCTAACCAAGTTCTTAAGTCTATTAAGATGTCTCTCATCTGATTAATACGCTGCGAAAAATCTCCTTGTAGTGAACGCATAGCTGCACGTGCTGCTTGTTCTGACTCTGCATCAATTAAATCTGAAATAGCCTCTGCTTGCACAAGGTCGAGTTTTGAGTTTAAAAATGCCCGCTCGGTGAATTCACCTGGTCTAGCCAATCGCGCTCCTAGCTGCATTACACGCTTCAAAAGGCAATTTACAATGACGGGCCCTCCATGACCTTGTAGCTCAAGAACATCTTCCCCAGTAAAGGAATGCGGGGCAGGAAAATGTAAAGCAAGACCTTGGTCAATAACGCTTCCATCTTCTGATAAAAATGAAAGATACTCCGCATATCTCTTTTTAGGTACTCGACCCAGTAGTTGAATAGCGATATGTTGAATATTGGAACCTGAAACGCGAATGACGGCTACCCCCCCTCTTCCATGAGGGGTAGCAAGAGCTACAATAGTTTCGTTGTCACTATTTAAAGTTGCTTCAAAATTATTCACTCACTTCTAACCATAGTTCATCGTTTTTTGTTTGATAAATCAATGCTTACTCGACGCATAATAAACCATTGCTGTAAAATTGAGAGTGTATTATTCACAACCCAATATAATACTAACCCGGAAGGAAAATTCAAAAATAAAGCCGTAAAGAAAATAGGTAAAAACTGCATCACTTTCGCCTGTGTTGGGTCTGGCGGCGGCGGATTAAGGCGTTGCTGAACAAACATAGTAATACCCATTAAAATGGGTAATATATAATAAGGATCTTTGGTTGATAAATCATGAATCCAAAGTATAAATGGGGCTTGTCGCAACTCAACGCTCTCTAAAAGCATCCAATAAAGCGCAATAAATACAGGGATCTGCACCAATATTGGCAAACAACCCCCTAAAGGATTCACTTTCTCAGCTTTATAAAGCTCCATGGTAGCTTGAGTTAATTTTTGCTTATCATCGCTGTAACGCTCTCTTAAGGCCTGTAAACGCGGTTGTAAATTACGCATGCCGGCCATGGAGCGGTAACTTTTAGCCGACAAATGATAAAAAGCTAATTTGATTAATATTGTTACTATAACTATCGACCATCCCCAGTTTCCAACATATTGATGGATATGTTTTAGTAACCAAAAAAGCGCCATTGAAATGAACCATAAAATTCCATAATCAACGGTCAAATCCAAGTGAGGGGCAACAGCTTTTAAACGATCCATAATTTCTGGACCTAAATAAAGTTTGCTCTGACTAACAAATTTCATACCTGGCTGAACCTGAAAGGGCACACCTACCATACCCAAAGTGTAAATATCGCCCTTTGCATAACTGTAGAAATGGAACTTTTGTCCAACTGGAGGTACCCATGCGCTTAAAAAATAATGTTGTAACATAGCTACCCAACCATCTTGAGTAGCTAAGGAGATATTTCCTTGTCCCATTTTATCGAAACTGATCTTTTGATAAGGTTTGTCTTGAGTAGAAATCGCCCCGCCAGTATATGAGCTAATATTGAATAAACTATGTTGTTGAGCGACTTTCTTTTGTTGAAATTGGACGTAAAGGCGTCCTTCCCAAATAGAAGATGAATGATTTGATATTTCGTAGCTTACTGGAATTAAATAATCATTTCTTTTGAATGTAAATTGTTTTTGAACCTGTGCTTTTCCACAAGTATTACAGATTAAATCAATTTTAAGCGCAGATTGCCCTGGGTCTAAACTATAATTATCTTTAAGGCTCTGGTATTGAAATACCTGTTTTTTATCAGATAACACTAATCCGCTTTGAGCCACATAATAATTCGCTGCATCAGAACTCAGTAGTTGAAATGGAAAAGAACTGATTTGACTAGGATGCTGTGGGTACTTCAGAAGGTTAGCTTTGACAATATTTCCTCCTAAGGTATCTATCCAAATATCAAGTACATCAGTTTTTATATGTATAAAACGCCGTTGTTGGGTGTTTTTAATTGGAACGGTTGTTTTTTCAGTCAGTGTCGATAATTTTATTTCTTTATTATTTATCAATTGCTTTTTTATAAGATTGGCAGATCCTATTTCTTGACTGTTAGGCGGATATTCATTTTGCCATGCATTCCATAACATAAATGCTACAAGAAACAAAGCGCCTAATAGAAAAACTCGAGCCAGTTCCATATAAGTTAACTCATTTTAGTTGGTAGTTTTGAAACGGGAAGTGGTGGGACAGGATCATATCCACCAGCATGCCAAGGATGACAACGTAATATTCGACGTACAGCCATATACGATCCCTGATAGGAACCATATTGTCTTATTGCTAGCTGAGCATAATTTGAGCAGCTTGGATAAAAACGACAGTTGTGCCCTATTAAAGGGCTAATAAGATAACGGTAAACCTGCAATAAAAAGATCAGGCTCTTTTGTAGTAAACTTCTAACCTTGACCATTGTTTATCTAAATCACACAACAAAACTTGATTATTATATAAAGACCGATTTGTGACCACTATTACAATATCTACTTCAGGTAACCTACTCTGATTAAGCCGAAAACTCTCGCGAATGAGGCGTTTTAGCCGATTTCTAGCTGATGCACTTGGAATTACCTTTTTTGCAATAGCTAAACCTAACCTAGCGAACCCTAAGCCATTTAGTCTAGTATAAATAACTAAACCACCTTGGCTCTGTTTATTCCCTAATCGAAAAACCTGTTGAAAATCTTCTGCTCGTTGTAGCCGTAATAACTTAACGAAACCTTGGTTAGCCTTTATCAAATGAAGAAATAACCTAAAATTAGGCAGTTAAGCGTAATCGGCCCTTTGCACGACGTCGTTTAAGGATTAAACGCCCTTTTTTGGTAGCCATTCGAGCTCTAAATCCGTGCGTTCTTTTACGTTTAAGATTACTGGGTTGATATGTTCTTTTCATAATTATAACTACTGCTTAAAGGGGTCTTTTGCTTTGTAAAAAGACGTATCTTAGGTGACCCTATTTAGATTGTCAATTCATTCAGACTAAGGCCTGCTCTAAAACTATTTAGACATAAAGAACATTCCCTTAATTGAATTTTTACAATCATTTACCATGACAGGTATAAAAAGCCCTAGATGATATTTTAATTTCCAGATTAAATCCATATATAAGACTAATATATATATCTATTAAGATAGAAAACTATCTATTACATCTTACTCAACAGAAACATCTCATATTCTCTCTTACAGTGTTTATAACCCTATTATTATAATTAATTATTTTAAATAGATAGATGTGATGATGAAGCAAGGCAATTTCTGTTATTAACTATATTTTTATTAGATTTTTCATAGAGTTAACTACAAAATTAGAAAAGGATAAGTTGGGAATAAATGTGAGTGACTCGATGTGGATATTACACCAAGACAATTATCATTTTTTTTTAACAGGTGTACACACAGGCTAGTTAGTAATTATTAACAGATTTTAAATTTAAATTTGTACAAAAAGTTGCATGAATAAGAGAGTTGTAAGATTGTAGGAGTTTCATTGTTTATATAACTGGCAATTTTTGTAATCTGATAGGTTGTATTTTCTTTTCAAATAAGAAATATTTTTTACAGTACATAGTAATTTTTAACAAAAATTCTATATTTCTTTGCATATAAAAGTTACAAGCAAATCCTAACTATCTTTTTTTCATGAGCTTAGGCTAGATAAGCTATAAGAATTATGATATGAACTTAGGTCGGTTAAACCTTTTATTTTATGTGATAGAGGAATTATTG